>NZ_CP054918.1:900000-1102500 GCF_013364195.1 Streptomyces sp. NA04227
GAAGTGGTCCAGGTGCCGCCCGTCGGGGAGTTCGACGTCCGCGAGGTTGACCTGGAACCAGGGGTTGCCGTACACGGTCTGTTCGCTCTGCTTGGCCCATTGCACGATGTGCCACCTCCGGGAAGTAGGTGGCTCCATGGCAGCAGGCCGGGGCTCACAAGGGGACGCGCATGGCCCCATCGATCACCTCTGCCGCCCGACCGGTCCCCGAATAGCCGCTGTCCAGCAGGGAGTCACGGACGCTGCGCAGCCGGTCCCGCAACCGGTGCGACTCCATGCCGCGCGCCTGCTCGGCCATCCTGGTCGCGGTGTCGGCGGCCAAGTCCGCCTCGCCGAGGGAGAGTTCGACCTGGCTGAGCATGGCGAGGCGGTGCACCCGGCCCCGGTCGTGCGCCTCGGCGGCCACCGCCGCGAGCGCGTTCTCCCGCGCGGGCCCCAGCTCTCCGAGTCCGAGCAGCGCCTCCGCCACCTGTACGTTCACCAGGCCCGGCTGCACGTACTCCGTCTCGTCGGGCTCCTGGCCGCGGTGGATGCGCCCGGCCGCGGCCTCGGCACGGCGGATGCAGGCGTAGGCCCCGGCGGTGTCGCCGAGCCGGGCGTACGCCTTGGCCTGCATCGCGTACAGGTCGCAGGCCAGGGCCGGGGTGATGTCGCGGCCCGCCGCCCGCAGCGCCGCCTCCGCGAAGGCCACCGACTGCCGGAACTCCCCCATGAACAGCGACTGGTTGACGAGCAGGGCGATCACATACGCGCCCAGTCCCCGGTCACCGCTGGCCTTCGCCAGGCGCAGCGCCTGGTTGAAGTAGCGCTGGGCCAGGCCGTGCGCGTCGGAGTCGTAGGCGCAGATTCCCGCTATCGCCACCAGGGCGGAGGTGGCCCGGTGCAGACGGCGGCCGGTGGCGTCGTTGTAGCTGCCGCGCAGCAGCACCCCGGCCTCGGCGTTCAGGAAACCGACGATCCGCGCACGCGTCGCGATGCCGCCCGCCTTGCGGTACATGTGCTCGTAGTGCGTACGGGCGGCCCGCAGCATGTCCAGGTCCGCGCTGCGCACCCGCCGGGCACCGCCGCGCGAGACGTCGATGTCCTCCGGGGGGTTCTCCCACTCCCACACCGGCATCACCGCGGGCGTGCCGGTCACCGCGGGGGCGCCGAGCAGGTGCGGGCGCTGCTGTTCGTCGCTGCGCCACAGGGCGGTTGCCCGTTCCACGAATCCGGAGAGCGAGGCGGCGTGGGCGGAGGTGGGCTCGCCGGGTACGCCGAGGCCGATGTCGTCCAGGGTGACCGGGCGGCGCAGGCGGGCGGCGAGCACCTCGCAGATCAGGTCGGGGACCTGGCCGCGTGGGCGCTGTCCCTTGAGCCAGCGGGCCACGGCCGTGTGTTCGTAGCGCAGGCTCAGGCCACGGGCGCGTCCGGCCTGGTTCACGTGCGCGGCCAGTCCCGAGTGGGAGATACCGGCCTCGTCGAGTATCGCGTCGAGCAGGGTGTTGGGCTGCATGGTGCCCTCCGGTGGCTCAGAGCGGAAAGCGTAGACGAGTGGGCCGCAAGTTGCCCCGGGCACGGACGAGTTGTGCCGGATCCCCCGTGCCGAGCGACCGGATCCGGCCCTTCACACGGGGTGTGAACACAGTGCCCGCTTCCGATGCGAGCGTGCCCTGTCGCCTACGGTTTCACGCCGCTTGACTGAAAACACCCCGTCATGACGTGCTTGCTCGCCCCGTGGTGAGGACGTCGTGAACGCCGGTCGGGCCGTCGTCTCTCCCGCATCCGCACGACGGCCGCCCCGCGCCGCCCGCCCACCGCCCGCCCGGAACACCCGGCAGGGCGGGCGGCGCCTCTCCCTTCCGGGCACGCAACGCGGCGCTTCCCGCCCCGGACACGCTCTCCGGACAGGCCCACCGGACCCCCAGGCCGGACATGCGCAAGGGGCGTGCCCGGTGGACACGCCCCTTGTCACGGCCCGCGGTTCGGGCCCTGTTCGTTCCTCGCTGCCCTCGCCCGTGCTCAGGCGCCGCGCAGCACCGCCCCGGTGCGCTCGCTCGCCAAAGCGATGGCCGCCTCGCGTGCGGTGGAGGCCTCCTCCACGGTGAGCGTGCGGTCGGCCGCGCGGAAGCGCAGCGCGTACGCCAGGGACTTCTTGCCCTCACCGATCTGGTCGCCGGTGTAGACGTCGAACAGCCGCAGCGACTCCAGGAGTTCGCCCGCGCCCTCGCGCAGTACGCGTTCCACGTCCGCGGCGGGCACCGAGGAGTCCACCACGAGGGCGACGTCCTGGGTGGCCACCGGGAAGGAGGAGATCCGCGGACCGGGCACCACGGGATCGCCCGCGGCCTCCAGACGGTCCAGGTCGAGCTCCATCGCGCAGGCACGCGCGGGCAGGCCGAGGGCCTTCACCACGCGCGGGTGCAGCTCGCCCGCGTAGCCGATGATCTCCTCGGTGCCGTCGACGACGACCGCGAGTTCGGCGCAGCGACCCGGGTGCCAGGGCCCGTAACCGCCCTGCCGGACGAGGAGTTCGGCACCGGCCTCACGGGCGACGACGCGCGCGGACTCCACGGCGTCGGCCCAGTCGGCCGGGCGGCCCTTGCCCCACCAGCCGGACTGCTCACGGGCGCCCGCGAGGACCACGGCCAGGTGCCGGGGCTGCTCGGGCAGGGTGGCTTCGAGCGAGGCGATCTCCGCCTCGGTCGGGCGCCGGTCGACGGGCAGCCGCACCGGCTGGGCCTGGTTCTCGCGGGGCCTGAAGACCAGACCCGACTCGAACAGCGCCACGTCGTGGTTGCCGCGCCCTTCGTTGCGCCGCAGCGCGCCGAGCAGTCCGGGCAGCAGCGTGGTGCGCAGCGCGGGCTCCTCGTCGGAGAGCGGATTGACCAGCCGGACCATACGGCGGGCCGGGTCGTCGGCGGCCAGGCCGAGCTGGTCCAGCGCGCCCTCGCCGAGGAACGGGTAGCTGAGCGTCTCGACGTATCCGGCGCCCGCGAGCGCCCGGCCGACCCTGCGGTGCAGCCGCTGGCGCGAGGTCAGGCCGCGGCCCGCGGGGGGCTTGGGCAGCGTGGAGGGCAGGTTCTCGTAGCCCTCCAGGCGGATGACCTCTTCGGCCAGGTCGTTGGGGTCGGTGAGGTCGGGACGCCACGACGGCACCGTGACGGTCAGCTCGTCCTGCCCGCTGACGTCGCAGCCGATCTCCTGGAGACGACGGACCACGGTCTCCCAGCCGTACGCCACGCCCGCGACCTTGTCCGGGTGGTCGGCCGGGATGGTGACGGTGCGCGGTGCGACCAACGCGGTGACCTCGGTGACGCCCGCCTCGGCGGTGCCGCCCGCGAGCAGGACCAGGAGGTCCACGGTGCGCTGTGCGGCGGCGGCCGCGGCCTGCGGGTCGACGCCGCGCTCGAAGCGGCGGGAGGCCTCGGAGCCGAGCTTGTGGCGCCGGGCGGTACGGGCGATGGACAGCGCGTCGAAGTGCGCCGCCTCGATGACCACCTCGGTGGTGCCGTGCACCCGGCCCGTCTCCGGGTCCGCGGTGGCGTCGGCGATCTCGGTGTTGGCACCGCCCATCACGCCGGCGAGACCGATCGGGCCGCGGTCGTCGGTGATCACCAGATCCCCGGCGTCCAGCACCCGGTCCACCCCGTCCAGGGTGGTGAACTTCTCGCCCTGGCGCGCACGGCGTACGCCGATGGTGCCCTCGATCCGCGCGCGGTCGTAGGCGTGCAGCGGCTGACCGAGCTCCAGCATCACGTAGTTGGTGATGTCGACGGCGAGCGAGACGCTGCGCATGCCCGCCTTCTGCAGCCTGCGCTGCAGCCAGATCGGGGAGCGGGCCTCGGGGTCGAGGCCGGTGACGGTACGCGCCGTGAAGCGGTCGCAGCCCTGCGGGTCGTCGATCTGCACCGCGTAGCCGTAGGAGTTCGGCGCGGGGACGTCGAGCAGCGCCGGGTCGCGCAGCGGCAGCCCGAAGGCGGTGGCGGTCTCGCGGGCGACGCCGCGCAGCGAGAGGCAGTAGCCGCGGTCGGGCGTGACGGCGATGTCCAGGACCTCGTCGAGGAGTTCGAGGAGTTCGATCGCGTCGGTGCCGGGCTCGTACTCGGGCGGCAGCACGATGATGCCGCCCGAACTGTCGTCGCCCATGCCGAGTTCGTCGCCGGAGCAGATCATGCCGCGCGAGACCTTGCCGTAGGTCTTGCGCTCGGCGATCGCGAAACCGCCGGGCAGGACGGCGCCGGGGAGCACGACCACTACCTTGTCGCCGACGGCGAAGTTGCGGGCGCCGCAGACGATTTCCTGCGGCTCGCCGGTCTTGTTGGAGTCGCCGACGTCGACGGTGCAGAAGCGGATCGGCTTCTTGAACTCCGTCAGCTCCTCGATGGTCAGCACCTTGCCGACCACCAGGGGGCCCTTGAGCCCGGCACCGAGCTGCTCGACGGTCTCCACCTCGAGCCCGGCCGAAATGAGCTTGGCCTGTACGTCACGGCCGGACACCGTGGCCGGCAGGTCGACGTACTCCCGCAGCCAAGAAAGCGGGACCCGCATCAGATCTCCATCCCGAACGGCCGGGTGAACCGGACGTCGCCCTCGAACATGTCACGCATGTCTTCGACGTTGTGGCGGAACATCAGCATCCGCTCGATGCCGAAGCCGAACGCGAAGCCGCTGTACTTCTCCGGGTCCACACCGCAGGCGATCAGCACGCGCGGATTGACCATGCCGCAGCCGCCGAGCTCGATCCAGCCCTCGCTGGAACAGGTACGGCAGGGCCGGTCCGGATTGCCGACCGAGGCGCCCCGGCACACGTAGCAGAGCATGTCCATCTCGGCGGACGGCTCGGTGAAGGGGAAGTAGTTGGGCCGCAGCCGGGTCTTCATGTCCGGGCCGAAGAGCGACTGGACCATGTGGTCCAGGGTGCCCTTCAGGTCGGCCATGGTCAGACCCTCGTCGACGGCGAGCAGCTCGATCTGGTGGAAGACCGGGGAGTGCGTGGCGTCGAGTTCGTCGGTGCGGTAGACGCGGCCCGGGCAGACCACGTAGACCGGCACCTCGTGCTCGAGCAGGGCACGGATCTGCACCGGCGAGGTGTGGGTACGCAGCACGACACCGGACTCGTCGCCCTCGGTGGGCTTTCCGTCCGGGCGGGTGCCCTGCACGAAGAAGGTGTCCTGCATCTGCCGGGCCGGGTGGTCGGGCAGGAAGTTGAGCGCGTCGAAGTTGAACCACTCGGCCTCGGCCTCGGGCCCCTCCGCGACCTCGTAGCCCATGGCCACGAAGACGTCCGCGACCCGCTCCATGAACGTGGTCAGCGGATGCCGCGCACCCGCCGGTTCGCGGTCGTGCGGCAGGGTGACGTCCACGGCCTCCTCGACGAGTACGCGGGCGTCGCGCTCCTCCTCGAGTTCGGCCTGCCTGGCGGCGAGCGCCTTGGAGACGGCGCCGCGGGCCTGGCCCACGCGCTTGCCCGCCTCGGCCTTGGCCTGCGGCGGCAGTGCGCCGATCTCGCGGTTGGCGAGGGCCAGCGGCGAGGTGCCGCCCGTGTGGGCGACCTTCTTCTCGTGGAGCTGGTCGAGGTCACCGGCGGCGGCGAAGGCGGCGAGCGCCTCGTCCCGCATGCGCTCGATGTTCTCCGGTTTCAGTGCCTCGACCTCGACAGGGTCGTACGACTTGTTCGGTGCCGACATCTCTTCCCGTGCTTCCGGTTGGCTGGCGGTGGGTCCCCGTGCCCGAGTCGGTCGAGGAACGCCAAAACGTCGCGCTGGGCAGACGCAAAGGTGCCAAAGGCCGAGTCTATCGGGGACGAGGTGCGGGGTTCGCGCCCGTGGGTCCTCAGCTGAGATAAGCCGGGGCCGCCACGGGCAGGGTAAATCGGAACCGGGCGCCGCCGCCCGGTGCCCTGCCGACGGTGATGGTGCCGCCGTGGGCCTCGACGATTCCCTTGACGATGTAGAGGCCGAGGCCGGTCCCGCCGCGCTTGCTGCCCCGCCAGAACCGGGTGAAGACGCGGTTCATCGACTCCTCGGGGATACCGGGGCCCTCGTCGCTCACGGTGACCGCCGTCCCTTCCGTCTCGCCCGCGGCCGCTGCGGCCCCGCGTCCGGGCTGTGCGTTCGGCGGATTCGGCGGATTCGGGGTCTGCGCCGTCTTCGCCGAGCTCTTCAGCCGCGCGGGTGCCACGTCGATGGTGACGGTTCCCTCGCCGTGCCGCACCGCGTTTTCCAGCAGGTTGCTCAGCACCTGGTCGATCTTGTCGGGATCGGCCCACAGGGCGGGCAACGGCTGTTCCACTCGTACGAGGAAGCGGTGCGCGGGCTGTCCGGCGGCGACGTGCGCCTGGATGTGCCGCCCGACGGCCGCGCCGATGTCGACGGGCTGGCGGCGCACCTCCAGACGTCCGGAGTCGATGCGGGAGATGTCCAGGAGTTCGGCGATCAGCCGGGTGACGCGGTTGGCGTCCGCGTCGACCGTCTCCAGCATCAGCCGCTTCTGGTCGTCGGTGAAGCGTTCCCACTTGGCGAGCAGGGTGGCCGTGAAACCCTTCACCGAGGTCAGCGGCGAGCGCAGTTCGTGCGCGACGGTGGCGATGAGTTCGGCGTGGCTGCGTTCGGTACGGCGCCGCGCCTCGGTGTCCCGCAGCGCCACCACCAGACGGCATACGGGGCCGGTGGGCCGGGTGCGCACGTAGCGCGCGGAGACCAGGACCTCACGCCCGCCGGGCAGCAGCAGATTGCGCTCGGGCTGCGCGACGCGCGTGGCGAGGCCGCCGTACGGATCGGTCAGCCGCCACCAGCGCCGCCCCTCCAGGTCCTCCAGCGGCAGCACGGACTCCAGCGGCAGGCCCAGCGCCCGCTCGGCCGGGATCTTGGTGATACGGGCGGCGGCGGCGTTGAAGCAGACGACGGTGCCCGCCTCGTCGGCGATGACCAGACCGTCGGGGAGCTCGTCGGGATCCAGGCCGCCGGGAAGGCCCGGGCTCTCGGGGAGCGTGCCGGGGGCCGGACCATCGACGCCGGGGCGCGCGGGCAGGCCGTCGGCGGCGACACTCATCCCCGTTCCCCGCCCTTCCGCCTCGTGGTGCTGCTGTTCGGTTCCGACCGGCCCCGGTGATCGGTGTTGGTGATACCCGTCGGTTCCTGATGGTCCTCGGGCGGGTCACCTTACCCAATCCCGGTTGCTCAGCGGCATCCGCCGGGTGCGCGCTGTGCACGGGCCGAGGCGTACAGACAGACGGCCGCCGCGGTGGCCAGATTCAGACTCTCGGCCCGGCCGTGGATGGGCACCCGGACGACGGCGTCGGCCAGTGCCCGGGTCTCCTCGGGCAGCCCCCAGGCCTCGTTGCCGAAGACCCAGGCGGTGGGCCCGCCCATGGAACCGCGGTCCAGTTCGCTGTCCAGGTCGTCCTGCCCTGCGCCGTCGGCGGCCAGTACGCGTACGCCGCTTTCCCGCAGCTCCTCGACGGCCTGCCGGACCGGTACGCCCACCGCGACCGGCAGATGGAACAGCGAACCGACCGAGGCGCGCACGCACTTGGGGTTGTACAGGTCCACGGAGGCGTCGGTAAGGATCACGGCCTCGGCGCCCGCGGCGTCGGCGCAGCGCAGCACGGTGCCCGCGTTGCCGGGGTCCCGTACATGCGCGAGAACGGCGACGAGTTTCGGCCGCGCGCGCAGGATCTCGGCGAAGTCCGTGTCGAGGAAACGGCACAGGCCGACGATGCCCTGCGGGGTGACCGTGTCGGACATCTCGGCGACGACCTCGTCACTGGCCGTCAGGACGGGGACCCTCGCGTCCCGGCAGGCCGCGAGGATGTCGGCGTGCCGCTCGGCGGCGTCGGCCGTGACGTACACCTCGATGAGATGGGCGAGCGCCTCCCGTACCGCCTGCGGCCCCTCGGCCAGGAAGCGGCGCTCCTTGCCGCGGAAGCTGCGCTTGGCCAGGCGGCGGGCCGCCACCACGCGCGGGGAGCGCAGGGACGTCAGCTCGGGGACTGCTGCCATCAAGGGTCCGGTCTGCCTTCGTGTCGGGAGCGGTGACGGTTTCGGGAGGGGTGTCGTCGCGGAATCGGTGCCGGGAGCGGTGTGCGTTCCGGCCGCCGCGCGGGGCCCGTTACACGGCGGACCCGCAGGCCCAGGGCCTGCGGGTCCGGCTGAAGTATCGGCGTACGCCCGTGCGTCAGGCGGCCTTCGGCGCGTTGACGTCGCTCGGCAGCGCCTTCTGCGCGACCTCGACGAGCGCCGCGAAGGCGTTCTCGTCGTTGACGGCGAGGTCCGCGAGGATCTTGCGGTCGACCTCGATGTTGGCGGCCTTCAGACCCTGGATGAAGCGGTTGTACGTCATGCCGTTGGCGCGGGCAGCGGCGTTGATGCGCTGGATCCACAGCTGACGGAAGTCGCCCTTGCGCTTCTTGCGGTCGTTGTAGTTGTAGACGAGGGAGTGGGTGACCTGCTCCTTCGCCTTGCGGTACAGGCGCGAACGCTGACCGCGGTAGCCGCTGGCCTGCTCGAGGATTGCCCGGCGCTTCTTGTGGGCGTTCACTGCCCGCTTGACGCGTGCCACTTGTTGACTCCTTGTAGCGGGGCCGCGGTTGTCCTCACGCGGCCCGGTTTCGAATAGGTCCCGGTCCAGTCGTCGGGCCCCGCGATCGGGGCCCCGACGTCACTTGCCGAGAAGCTTCTTGATCTTCGCGGCGTCGCCCGGGGCCATCTCGGCGTTGCCACTGAGGCGACGCGTCAGACGGGACGACTTGTGCTCGAGCAGGTGGCGCTTGCCGGCGCGCTCACGAAGCACCTTGCCGGAGCCGGTGACCTTGAAGCGCTTCTTGGAACCGCTGTGCGTCTTGTTCTTCGGCATAGCGCCGTTATCTCCTCGTCAGTGGCGCCCCCTGCCGGTCACTGTCGACTGTGTCGACCGACCGGCGCACGGGAGCGTCAGTTGTATCGGTGTCATCCGGAGCGGTGGCTCCGGATCAGGCCTCGGCGGGCTCCTCGGCGGACTGGTCCGCCGCTCGGGTCTGACCCTGACGCTCCGCCTTGCGGGCCGCCTGGGCTTCCCGGGCCTCGGCCATGGCCTCGGTCTTCTTCTTGTGCGGACCGAGGACCATGATCATGTTGCGGCCGTCCTGCTTCGGGTTCGACTCCACGAATCCGAGGTCCTGGACATCCTCCGCGAGCCGCTGCAGCAGCCGGTAGCCGAGCTCCGGACGGGACTGCTCGCGACCACGGAACATGATCGTGATCTTGACCTTGTCCCCCTGCTTGAGGAACCGGACGACGTGACCCTTTTTGGTGTCGTAGTCGTGCGGGTCGATCTTCGGCCGGAGCTTCATCTCCTTGATGACCGTGTGCGCCTGGTTCTTGCGCGCCTCACGGGCCTTCATGGCCGACTCGTACTTGAACTTCCCGTAGTCCATGAGCTTGCAGACCGGCGGGCGGGCGTTCGCCGCGACCTCGACCAGGTCCAGGTCGTACTCCTGCGCAAGCTCCAGGGCCTTGGCAAGCGGGACAATCCCGACCTGCTCGCCGCTGGGACCGACAAGTCGCACCTCGGGAACGCGAATCCGGTCGTTGATGCGGGGCTCGGCGCTGATGGATCCTCCTCGGTAGCACCGCGCGGCGGTCTGGCGGACAGCCGCGCAACGTCTCTTCTTCTGTCGACCTGGCCGGTGCCGGAACGCGAAAATGCCCCGGAGGGTCACGGGCGGGGCTCCTGCACTACCGGAACACCGCCGCGCTGAACGCGGGGCATCGAACGGAATCCGTCTCGGGGGACGGCGTCCGTCTGACCGGTGACCCGTCGCCCGAAGGGCGACCGGGTGGGAGTTCGGAGCCTCCACTTGCGGGCCGGGCACACAGGCGTCCGGCCGGTCGTCACACCAGATTAGCAGTTCCCGGCAGGTGGGGCGAACCGCTGCGCGGGGCCCTGTGGACCGGGCACCCGTGGGCGGGGCCTATCGTGTCCGTCATGAGCGACCCCAGCCAGGACAGCCCGGCCGCCGGAGACAGTGCGCCCGGCGCCGATTTCGACACCATGACCCGTGACATCGCGGATGTTCCCGCGGTCGAGGTGATCACGACGGTGGCAGTGCACCTGATGAGTGCCGCCGCGGTCAACCTCGGTCTCGCCGAGGGCGGCGAGACCCACAAGGACCTGGACGAGGCGCGCAAGCTGATCCACGCCCTGGCGGGCCTGCTGGACGCCGGCACCACGGAGATCAGCTCCTTCCACGCCGCGCCCCTGCGCGACGGCCTGAAGTCGCTGCAGCTCGCGTTCCGCGAAGCGTCCACGGTGCCGGACGAGCCCGGCCAGGGTCCCGGCGAGAAGTACACCGGGGCGGTCTTCGGCCGCTGAGCCGGGCGGACTTCCGAACGCCCAACCGATGGGCCCGTCTTCGACCTGATCAGGGTCGCAGGCGGGCCCACCGGTCATCTCACGCCCGTACGTAGAGCGGCTTGTCTCAGGCCCGTACGTAGAGCGGCTTGCCGCCCGGAGTGGCGTCGGCGGGCAGCAGGGCGAGGTCGAGGCCGCGTACCAGCCGGGCGCGCAGGGTCTCGTCGGCGGCGAGCCGTTCGGCGATGCGCCGGGCGGCCGGTGCCGGGTCGGTGCCCGGGTCCAGGACCAGGGCGAGGGTCCCGTCGCCGGAGCCGGGGCCCAAGTGGGCGCGCTCGACGCAGGGTTCGGCCGCGACCGCCTCCCGTACCGCCGTGATGACGGCCGGGTCGGCCAGCGGATCGGCGCTGGTGCGGCCCTCGGCGAGGGCCAGCAGCGCCGGGCCGGTGAGCGGATAGACGACGGGGCCCGCGACGTCGAGGAGCAGGGTGTCCGCCTTCTCGTGGGCGGCGGCCTGCAGTGCCTGGTGCAGCGGGACGGCCACCGGTCGCGCCGCCGGGTCCCAGCGCGCCAGCGACTCGGTGGAGGTGAAGGCGGGCAGCGCCTTGCGCGTGCCCGCCTTCAGCGTGGGCACCGCCATATCGCTGGTCTTCTCGTGACGCATGCCGTTCTCATCCGTCTCCACCTCACCCAGCACCGCGACGACCGGTACGAGCAGACGCGCGTCCTTCAGGGCCGCGAGCACCTGGGGTTCGGCGGCCGTGTCCGCCGCCCAGGCCGCGAGTGCGGCGGTGAGCCGGGGGTCGGCCGAGCCGTCGTCGTCTTGGAAGGCCGAGTCGGGGATGTTCTTGTTCGCCACGGTCGTCGACCCTATCCGGCGCCGGAGGGCGGTTCAGCGCGCGCCCGGGCGGCGGCCGCGCAGCAGGAACACCGCCGCGGCCACCAGGGCCAGGCCGAGGGCCGCGGCGGACGGTCCGGCCCAGCGGGCGATGGGGTGTTCGTCGCCCGAGCCGTCGGGCCCGGGGCCGAAGTGCGAGGCGCCGTAGCTCTTGGCGCTCGCACCGCGCTGTTCGCCCTTGCCGCCTTCGCGCAGCGCGGCCACCGGGTCCAGGAAGCCGAAGCCGCGGGAGTCGTCGTGGCCGCCCGAGGAGGTGGGCTTCGCGGTGCGTTCGAGCAGGCGCTTGATCTCGGCGGGGCTCAGCGAGGGGTGTGCGGAGCGGACCAGGGCGACGGCCGCCGAGACGAAGGCGGACGCGGCGCTGGTGCCCCAGCCCTGGTAGTAGCGGCGGTCCGGGTCGGCCATCACGATCTCCACGCCGGGTGCGCTCACCGTGGCGTACCAGCGCCGGGTGGAGAACGGGGCGCGGGAGCCGTAGCGGTCCACGGCCGTCGCGACGATCACCCCCGGATAGGCCGCGGGGTACGAGACGTGGTCGCCCTTCTCCCCGCCGTTGCCCGCCGAGGCGACCAGGACGGCGCCCTTCTTCAGGGCGTACTGCACCGCCGCGTCCTCGGCGGCGTCCGGATGGGCCGAGGCGGAGTCGTCGCCCAGCGAGAGGTTGATGACGTCGGCGCCGTTGTCGGCCGCCCAGCGGATGCCCTGGGCCAGGGCGCTGCCCCGCCTCTCGCGGGCCTTGCGGCGGGCGGGGTCGCCCTGCTCCAGGATCACCCGTACCGGAAGGATCTTGGCCTCGGGAGCGAGCCCGAGCACTCCGTCCTCGTTGCCCGCGCCGTGCCCGTGGCCCGCGATGATGCCCGCCATGGCGGTGCCGTGCCGGGCCCAGGTCCGGTCGCCGCGCTTCGCGCCGAAGCCGACCACGTCCTTGCCGGGCAGCACATTGCCCGCGAGGTCGGGATGCTCGGCGTCGACTCCGGTGTCCAGTACGGCGACGGTCACGCCCTCGCCCTTGGTGGTGCGCCAGGCCTCCTCGGCCTTGAGCGCTTCCAGGCCCCATTCCTTGGCCCGTACGGAGTCGGCGTGGGCGGCGACGGGAGCGACGAGCGCGAGCGCCGCCGCGAGGGCCACGGTGGCGACGGCACGGCGCCGGACCGAGGCCCGCTTGCTGCTCCTCATCGGCACTCCCGCTCCCTCACGTCGTCCGCCACCTCGTCCGCTCCCGCATCGGTCAGTCGCCGTCCGCGTCGTCACCGGACCCGGCCTTCTCGCGCAGGCTCCGCTCGACGCGGTCGGCGAGGCCCTTGGCGTCGTGTCCGAGTCCGGCCTGCGCGATGGTGGTCTTGGCGTCGGGGTCGACGGCCGCACCCGCGGCCTGCGGTTCGAACACCTTGCGGCCGTCGGCGAAGCCGGTCACCGCGTAGACCACCACGGGCGCGTCGGTCAGCACCGACACATGCCACGAGGCCCGCTGCGCGCTGCCGAAGTCGGCGGCCACGGTGCCCTCGACGGGATACGTGCGCGGCATCAGGTCCGCCCGGCGGTCGAGCCGCTCGTCCTCGAACCTGTCGTGCAGCGCCTGCATGGCCTCCTGCTCGCCCTTGGTGAAGAGCAGGCCGACGGTGGTGATCTGGCTGCGCGTGGCATCGGTGTACGTGGCCCGCAGCAGCCGCGAACAGCCCACCGGAGCCAGTGCCTTGCTCAGCAGCGGGTCGAAGGCGTCCTCGCAGCCCGAGTCGGGGGCGACGGCGATCCGGGTCCAGGTGCGGTCCGCCCCGCCGGGGCCCGCGCCGTCGCCGCGCACCCGGGGCGGGAACAGTGCGTCGACGGGGACGTTGTGCCAGAGCCCCGCCGCGTCCTTAAACCGCTCGGCCGCGGTGACCGCACCGTCCTCCCCCGCCAGCAGACTCCCGGCGGCGCCACCGCCGAGCAGCCCCACACCGAGCATGAGACAGGCGACGCCCGCCATCAGCCGCGGCGCCCGGCGCCGGGCGACCGGCCTGAGCCGGGTGGTCGCGTCGTCGACGTCATACGTGTCCGGCGCCGCGAACGTCACGAACGGCCGCCCGGCACCGGGTCCCGGCGTCAGGTCGACGGCTCCCCTGGCCCGCCGCTCGGCCTTGCTCCGCGCGGAGTCGGCGGGGGCGGCAGGGGCGGCCGGAGGCATACCGAGCCCGCCCAACGTCGAAGCCGGGGGCGGCGGTTGGGCGGGGAGGGGCGGAGAGACGGGTCGGGCGGACAGGGGGGTCGGGGGCACGGGAGGGGGCGGGGTGGGCGGAACCGGCGGGAGGGGGGCGCCGGTTGGGGGTGCGGGACGGGGGGTCGCGGTGGTTCCGGGTCCTGGGGGTGTCGCCGTTCCTCCGGGCGTCCGTACTCCTCCGGGCGTGCGGGCCTCTTCCGATTTCGCGGACAGGGAAGGTTCGGCGGCCGCGCTCGCACTCGGTGAAGTCCCCGGGTGCCGCGAAGTCCCCGTACTCAGTGCCGCCCCAGTCCCCGTCCCCGCACCCGGTGAAGTCCTCGGGTCCTCGGGCCTGTTGGGCCTGCCCTCTGCGACGGCGCCGTCGAAGCCGTTGGCGTCCGACCCACTCCTGGGGCCAGGCATCTCCGTAGTACCGGTCGCGCGCGAGGCGTCATTCACGCGCACGCCCGACTCGCCGCCCTCCGTTTCCTGACCCCGACCGTTCGGCGACGGACGGTCCCCCTGCGAGGCGGCAGCGGCAGCCGAGGGGGCCGGCGGAGCGGACGGAAAGCGGGCCGAGGACCTCGGCGGAGGCGGGGCGTCGGGGAAGCGGGAGGAGGCGAGCGGCGGTGGAGGCGTCGGGATGGCGCCGATACGGGGCGGGGCGAGGCGCGGGAAGCGCGCGGCCGTACCCGAGTCCTCGGTGGCCGTACCGGGGTCCGGGGTGGTCGCGGCGGCGTCCTCGGACGCCGGGGCGGTGGGCGAACTCTCGGAAACGCTCGGCTTCTTCGGTACGTCCGCCCCTCCGGTGGCCACCCGGGTCCCACTCCCCTCGGTCACGACGCGCGCGTCGGGTTCCCGTCCGGCGCCGGGTCGGGGCGCCTCGGGTTCCGGCTCCGCGCGACGGGCGTCCGCGCTCCGGTCACCGTTCTCGCGCGGGTCCTCGTGGGCGGTGGGGGGCGTGCTCGGCGGCGGGGGTGCGGGGGCGTATCGCGCCTCGGTGTTCATGCGCCGCTCCCCCACTTCACCTGCCACCGCCCCACGGCCGGGTTCCTCGTTCACTGTCGCCCGGCTCGGGACGGGCACAGCACGCCCGGCAGTTCCCTCACCCCATCGTGCGGGGCCGGTCACCGAACGCGTGCGCGTCACTCTACGGGCTGAACCGGGGGCCACGGCACTCACTCCCCGGCTCCGGCCGGATCTGCCCGGATCATCCCCCGAGCCTGCGTGAATCCTGCCCCGGGGATGCCTGGATCCGGCCCCTGCCCTGCGGCGATCGGGCCGCCGAGAGCGCTCTGGGCGAGGCCGGGCGCACGCCGGAGCGCTGTCCTACTCCTTGGGCTCCACCGTGTTGCCGACCCCGCCGTCGCCGGTCTCGTCGTCGACCGAGCGGATGCCCTGGACGATCTTGTCGATGTCGCCTACCGGCGGAGCGTCCTTGCCCCCGTCCACCTTGATACGGACGACGACCATCGACTCCGAGCCCACGCTGGAGGGGAAGGCGAGGGACTGTACGTAACCGCCGGGGCCCGCGCCGGTCTTCACCTGCCAGCGGACGTAGTAGCCGGAGCGACCGGCCACCGCGATCTGCCCCGCCTTGACCTGCTTGTGCGAGGTGATGCCGTCGTACGGCTTGGAACCGAGGACGTCGTCGTCGTACGCGTCCTCGGCCGCGGTCTTGATGTCGGCTTCCGCGACCTTCTTCGCCGAGCGCTCGTTGGGGTCGGGCGCGGTACGCGAACTGGCCATGGCGTAGTGGCACATGCCCGAGCCGCTGGGGCAGTCGTACGGATCGCCGCTGGTGAGCAGGACCCGCGGGTCGACGACGTACTGCGCGCGCTCCCGGCCCTCGATGATCGGCATCGTGATCCCGTTGAGCTGGTCCGTCACCCGGTTCGGGTCCTCGGGCGGCGCGCTGGACCCGGTTTCGGTCGGCGAGGGGGACGGCGTCGGCGTGACGGGCACGCTGACGGTGGGAGTGGGGCTGGGCGCCGCCTCCGGCTCACCGTCGTCGCCGCTGAGCGCGAAGGCGCCGATGCCGATCGCGGCGACGAGGACCACACCCGCCACGGTCAGCGCGATGACCTTGCCGCGGTTGCCGCCCGGGTCCGGTACGCCACTGTGGGACAGCGCCCCGAACCCGGTGTGCGTCGTCTCGAAACCGCTGTGCGCGGGTCCGTTCTGCGCGGGCCCGAATCCGCCCTGTACGGTGCCGAATCCGCTGTGCGCCGGACCGTTCTGGGTGGGGGCGTTGTAGCCGGGTCCGTTCTGCGCGGGGCCGTTCTGGGCGGGCCCGAATCCGCCGTGCGCGGTGGTGTCCGCGGGCTGTCCGGCCGGTTGCCGGTGCTCGGTCCATACGGAGCCGTCCCACCAGCGTTGCGAGCCCGGCGCGTCGGGGTCCGGATACCAACCGGGCGGGGTCGACATGCTCATGGCGGCACTGTAGAGCGCTCCGTCAACGGCCGTACACGGTCCCCCCGTGTGAGGGACCGGTCACGCCACGTTTTGCGCCGTCTTGCGGCTTCCCGCCACGGCATGCACCGGTCCGCGCCCCGCACACATCGCGCGCCCGGCCGCGCGCCGCGCGCACCGGCAGGCTCAGCTCCGCCCGCGCTCGTCGACCGCGTCGACGTGTCCGGCCACGGCGACCACCAGTACCCGGGTGTCGGGCACCGTGGCCCGCCACCGGTGCCGCACGCCTCCGGTGAGGTACAGGGTGTCCCCGCGGGCGAGGCGGTACGCGCGGCCCTCGGCCTCGACCTCCACGGCGCCGTCGGCCACGTACAGGAGCTCGTCGTTGCGGTGCTGGAACTCGCGGCGGGCGTCGTGGTCGCCGGTGAACTCCAGGGCGTGCAGTTGGTGGCGGCCACGGACCAGGGCGCGCACCCGGGACTCCGCGCCGGTGTCGGCCTCGGGTTCGGCGCGTACCAGGTCGACCTCGCGGGCCGGGTCGGCGGCGTCGAGGAGTTCCACGGCGGTGGTGCCCAGCGCGTCGGCGACCTTCTGGAGCGAGCGCGGGCTGGGTCGCGCCCTGTCGTTCTCGACCTGGCTGAGGAAGGGCACCGAAAGGCCACTGCGCTCGGCCACGGCCGCGAGAGTGAGGTTCAGCGACCGGCGACGCCTGCGGACGGCCGCGCCCACCCGGCGGTTTTCCTTGTCGTCCATCGCGCCCACTCCCCTCCCGTGTCTCGCGCCGCGGCGGGCCCGGTCGGCCGACCGCGGTCAGGTGTGTCTCTTTGCACCTTACGCATCTTCCGCAAGCGGAAGGCAGGGTTCGCCCCACGGCTTGCACACCGTCTCGTGAATCGGGCGCCCACGCGACTGTTTTCCCCGAATTCCGCCCAACAGGTGGCCACTGCCGCGAGGCTGGCCCTTTTCCGCTCCTCCCGGGCAGCGGCGTCCGCCTCCCCCGGGTACCGGTTTCCGCCCCTCCCGGGCGCCGGAACGGCCGGGCGGAACCGGTCGCCTTCCGTGCCGCCCCGGGCTTCTCGGTGCCGTGCGGCATGATGCCTGCGTGACTCAGCGACGGCTCATGCTCCTCGACACCGCCTCCCTCTACTTCCGCGCCTATTTCGGGGTGCCGGAGTCGGTGAAGGCACCCGACGGCACCCCGGTCAACGCGGTACGCGGCCTGCTCGAGTTCATCGACAGACTGGTCCGCGACCACCGGCCCGACGCGCTCGTGGCCTGCATGGACGCGGACTGGCGGCCCGAGTGGCGGGTCGAGCTGATCCCCTCGTACAAGGCGCACCGGGTCGCCGAGGAACGCGCGGCGGGACCCGACGAGGAAGAGGTGCCCGACACCCTGTCCCCGCAGGTCCCGGTGATCGAGGAGGTCCTCGACGCCCTCGGCATCGCCCGGGTCGGCGTCGCGGGGTACGAGGCGGACGACGTCATCGGCACCTTCGCCACCCGCGCGAGCGGTCCGGTGGACATCGTGACCGGCGACCGCGACCTGTACCAGCTCGTCGACGACGCCCGCGGGGTGCGGGTGCTCTACCCGCTCAAGGGCGTGGGTTCGCTCCAGATCACCGACGAGTCGCTGTTGCGCGAGAAGTACGGCGTCGACGGCTCGGGGTACGCGGATCTGGCCCTGCTGCGCGGCGACCCGAGCGACGGGCTGCCCGGCGTAGTCGGCGTCGGCGAGAAGACGGCGGCCAAGCTGCTCGACCAGTTCGGCGACCTCGCCGGGATCCTCGCGGCGATCGACGACCGCGGTGCCAAGCTCACGCCCACCCAGCGCAAGCGGCTCGACGAGGCGCGGCCCTATCTCGCGGTGGCCCCCAAGGTCGTGCGGGTGGCCACCGACCTCGACCTGCCCGAGGTCGACACCGCCCTGCCGCGCACGCCGCGCGACCCCGACGCCGTACTGGACCTGGCGGCCCGCTGGAACCTCGGCGGCTCGCTGCAGCGGCTGATCACCACACTTCAGGCCATGGGCACGATGGCCTGATCCCGGCACCCTCCGCTCACGGTTCGCATCCGGCCGTCACACAACCGAAGACACCCTGGACGGAAGTGTTAACTTAGGGAAGCCTAAGTAACTCGTCCCGGTGGCACGCCGGGGCGCGACCGCGAGCAGGGGGATCACGATGGCCAAGCGTTCCGCACCCCAGGCCCACCTCGCCCGGGTGGTGCGTACCGAGCAACTCACTCCGCACATGCGACGGGTGGTCCTCGGCGGTGAGGGTCTCGCGCGGTTCGAGGCCGGGGAGTTCACCGACCACTACGTCAAACTCCTCTTCCCGCCCGCCGGGGTGGAGTACCCCGAGCCCTTCGACATCCAGCGCATCCGGGCCGAACTGCCGCGCGAGACGTGGCCGGTGACCCGTACGTACACCGTGCGCGCCTGGGACCCGGAGCGCCGTGAGCTGACGCTCGACTTCGTGGTGCACGGCGACGAGGGGCTCGCCGGACCCTGGGCCACCCGGGTCCGGCCGGGCGACAGCATCCGGCTGCTCGGCCCCGGCGGCGCCTACGCGCCCGACCCGGCGGCCGACTGGCATCTGCTGGCCGGTGACGAGAGCGCGATCCCGGCGATCGCCACCGCACTGGAGGCCCTGCCCGCGGGTGCGACCGCCCGCGTCTTCCTGGAGGTCGAGGGCCCCGAGGAGGAGCAGAAGATCGCCACCGACGCGGAGATCGTCTGGCTGCACCGCGGCACCGCACAGGTCGGCTCCGCCCTGGTCGAGGCCGTACGCGCACTGGACTTCCCGCCCGGCCGCGTGCACGCCTTCGTGCACGGCGAGGCCGGGTTCGTACGCGAGCTGCGGCGGCTGCTGCGCATGGAGCACCGGATCCCGCGCGAACAGCTCTCGGTCTCCGGCTACTGGCGCCTGGGACACAACGAGGACGGCTGGCAGGCCTCCAAGCGCGACTGGAACGCACAGGTGGAGGCCGAGCAGGAGGGGCGGCGCGAGGACGCGGCGAGCCCGGCGGACGGGGCGGCGGGGGCGACTGACGGCGCGACCACGGCGACGGCGGGGGCGGGAAACCGGGCGGCCTGAGGCCCGGCTCGCCCGGTCCGCCCGTCCGGGGTGTCCGGTCCCGCCCGGCCGGAAGCCAGGCCCGGCCGGAAGTCAGGCCCCGCCCGAACCAAACCCCGCTCAGTCCCCGGCGACCCGCGCGTGCAGGTGCATGTCGTGCCAGCCGTCCGGGTGCAGGATCGAGCGGCGTTTGGTGCCCTCCAGGAGGAAGCCGGTGCGGGCGGCGACGCGGCAGGACGCCTCGTTGGCCGTGGAGTGGAGCAGTTCCAGGCGGTGCAGGCCGAACTCGCCGAAGGACCAGTCGGCGAGGGCGGCGAGCGCCCGGGGCGCCACCCGCTGTCCGCGCGCCTCGGGCACGGTCCAGTACCCGATCTCCGCCTGGCCGTCGGCGAGTTGGATGACCCGCAGGGCGATCCGGCCGACCAGTTCGCCCTCGGCGCCGCGGCTCACCGCCCAGGAGGCCGCACTCTCCTCGTCCCAGTCGCCGCGCCACCTCTCGATCAGCCCGGCCGCCTCGGCCACCGAGTCACAGGTGCGGGCGTGCCAGAGGTGCAGCCCCGGATCCTGGAAGACCCGGTGCACCGCCGGAGCGTCGTCGTCGGACCAGGGGCGCAGCACCAGGCCGCCCTCGACGGGAATCGTGGGCTGCGGGCGACCGCGCAGGCTTCCGGGCGGCAGTACGTCGGAGATCAACATAGGCATACCGGCATCGTGCCAAGCCGCTCGCCGCAGGGGCACCGAATTACCGTGCCCGTGCTGCCGTTTGCGCCTTTCCTCTCGGCATGGCAACCCTCCCCTTGCCACGCCAGACCCTCCTCGGCCCCGCCCTACGTACCCTTGACCAGGTGAGACGTAGAGCGCGCACCCCCGACTCCCCGCTCCCCCAGCGCGAGGGGGTCGACCCGGTCCGGCTGCGGCTGCCCGGCGAGGGGCACTGGGCGACCGTACGGGCGCATCTGGCCGAGCGTCTCGCGCCGGGCGCGGCGGTGGTGGACGCGATGCTGGAGCGGGGCGAGTTCGTCCGCGCGGACGGCAGTGCGGTGACCGCCCAAACCCCTTATGAGCCCGGCCTGTTGGTGTGGTTCCACCGGGAACTGGCGCCGGAGGAGCCGGTGCCCTTCGACCTCTCGGTGGTGTACCGCGACGCGCACATCCTCGTCGTCGACAAACCGCACTTCCTGGCCACCACACCGCGCGGCACGCATGTCACCGACACCGCCCTGGCCAGGCTGCGGCGCGAACTCGGCCTGCCGGGCCTCGGAGCCGCGCACCGGCTCGACCGGCTCACCGCGGGACTGGTGCTCTTCACGGTGCGCCCCGAGGAACGCGGCCGCTACCAGGGCCTGTTCCGGGACCGCCGTATCCACAAGGAGTACGAGGGACTGGCGCCGTACCGGCCGGAGCGGGCGCTGCCGCGTACCGTGCGCAGCCGGATCGAGAAGGACCGGGCCGAACTCGTGGCCCGCGAGGTGCCCGGGGAGCCCAACGCGGTGACCGAGGTGGAACTCCTCGGCCACCGCGCGGGCCTCGGCCGCTACCGGCTCGTACCGCACACCGGGCGCACCCACCAACTCCGGGTGCACATGAACGCGCTCGGCCTGCCCCTGCTGCACGACCCGCTCTATCCGGACGTCCTCCCCGAGGGCACCGAGGACTTCGCCCGGCCGCTCCAACTGCTCGCGCGCAGCCTGGAGTTCACCGACCCGGTGACCGGCGAACGGCACCGCTTCGAGAGCGGCCGCGAGTTGTCCGCATGGCCGGGCCGGGACGTCCGGCCGACCGACGACCGAGCCACTGACGCCTGACCGTTCATGGCCGACCGTCGCCCCTCCGACCGCCGAACGGCCGCCCGGAGTCAGCGACGCCACCACCGCAGGAACCGCTGCCAGACGCCCGCGCGCGGCTCGCTCTGCGCGTGCCGTCCGCGCGCCGCCGACGCGGGAGCGGGCTCCGGCACCGCATCGGGCACCCGTTCGGGGACGGGCCCAGGCCCCGCCGCCGCGCTGGAGACCTGCCAGTCCCGCCGCGGGGCCGGTACCCGACCGGGCCGTACGGAGGGTTCCTGCGGGGGCCGGGGCGCGAACCGTACCGGGAGTTCCACCAGATGCCGGGACAGAATGGACGAGCGCCACCTCAACTGGTCCTGGTCCACGGCGAGTTCGACGTCCGGCAGACGCATGAACAGGGCGTCGACCCCGGTGTCGGCGATGGCACGGCCGATGTCCTGGCCGGGGCACTCGTGCGCTCCCCCGCTGAAGGCGAGATGGGCGCGGTTGCCCTGCATCGGGGCGGCGGGGTCGGGCCGTACCGCCGGGTCGACGTTGCCCGGGGCGATACCGAGGATGAGCCCGTCGCCCGCCCGGATGTGCCGGTCGCCGAGTTCGGTGTCCTGGGTGGCGAAGTAGCCGACCATGGCGCTGAACGGCGGCTCGTCCCACAGCGACTGCTCGACCGCCTCGGGCACCGTCATCTGCCCGCCGCTCAACTGGGCGCGGAACCTCGGGTCGGTGAGCACCATGCGCAGCACGTTGGCGATCAGGTTCGCGGTGGCCTCGTAGGCGGCGATGAGCACCAGCCTCAGGTGCTGGGCCACCTCGTCGTCGGAGAGGCGTGACTCATGGGTGATCAGGGCGCTGGCGAAGTCCTCCTCGGGGCGTTCGCGGCGGCGGGTGACCAGGCGCATGAGCGCGGCCATCACGTACTCGTTGCTCGCGATGGCGGTCTCGGTGCCCTGGATCATGTCCCGCGCGGCCTGCACCATCCGCTCGTCGTACTCCTCGGGCATGCCGAGGACCTGGCACATGACCATCATCGGCAGGTGCTCGGCGAACCGGCCGACCAGATCGGCCTGCCCGTCCTCGCAGAACCGGTTGACCAGGCGCTGGCTGAAGCGGTTGATGTGCCGCCGCACGCCGCGGTGGTCGATGGTCGCCATGGCGGCGGTGACCGCGCCGCGCAGCCGGCGGTGCTCGGCGCCCTCCACGAAGCTGCACATCGGCTGCCAGGTGAAGACCGGCGCGAGCGGATGGTCGGGCCCGGCGGAGCCGTCCTGCACCGCGCGCCAGTGCCGTGAATCGCGGGTGAAGTGCGAGGAGTTGCGCACCATCTGGAGGTTCTCGCCGTGGCCGAGCACGACCCAGACGGGTACGTCGTTGTGCAGCAGGGCGGGGGCGACGGGGCCGTGCTCGGCGCGCAGCTTCTCGTAGACGGCGGCGAGGTCCTCGGCCTCGGGGCCGTAGAGGCGGCGGGTGCCCGCGGGGCCGTGCGCGGGGCAGCCCGGCGGCGGCGCGAGGGCGGTGTCGTCCGGGCCGGGTCGGTAGGGCGAAGGGGTCGTCACGGTGTCGCTCCGGGGTTCCGGTTCCGTTGGGAGGGTGGGCGGTTGGGGCGGCGCTGCGCCGTCGGTCCCGGCGGTCAGGCCGGGGCGCCGCTCAGCGCGTACAGGTGGCGCATCAGGGTCAGCAGCACGTCGCGGCTGGAGGCGCGGCGGCGGACGTCGCAGTCGACGAGGGGGACCTCGGCGGGCAGGTCGAGCGCGGCGCGCAGTTCGGGGTGCGGGTAACGGGGCGCGTCCGGAAAGGAGTTGACGGCGACCACGAAGGGCACGCCGCACTCCTCCAGGCGGCCCATGACGTCGAAGCTGACCTCCAGGCGCCGGGTGTCGACCAGGACGACGGCACCGAGCGCGCCCTCGAACAGGCCGTTCCACAGGAACCAGAAGCGCTCCTGGCCCGGGGTGCCGAAGAGATACAGGACGAGCTCGTCGGTGAGGGTGATCCGGCCGAAGTCCATGGCGACGGTGGTCGCGGTCTTCGTCGCCGAGCCGAAGTCGTCGTCGATCCCGATCCCGGCCTGCGTCATCGTCTCCTCGGTGGTCAGCGGTCTGATCTCGCTGACCGAGCCGACCATGGTGGTCTTGCCCACCCCGAAGCCGCCGACGATCACGATCTTCACGGCCGCGGTGGCGCTCGCGGGGAGCCCGTCCTCGTGCCGTGGTCCGGTGAGGGTGTCAGAGCTGTTGAAGTCCATGCATCACCGATTCGAGAAGGGTTCGGTCCGGCAGCGCGGAACGCACCAACGGCGCCCGCGCCTCGACGAGTTCGGCCGCGAGCAGCTCGGTCAGGAGCACCGTCACCACGCTGAAGGGCAGATTCAGATACGCGGAGAGTTCGGCCACCGACAGCGGCGTCGGGCACATCCGCAGCAGTGCGGCCTGTTCGGGCGGCGTGGTGGGCGGCGCCTCCCCGCGCGCGACGATCAGGGTGACCAGGTCGAGGGCGGCCCGCCCGCCGCCTTCGACCGAGCCGGTCAGTACGTAGAAGCGCTCCGGGCTGGCCTCGGAGTCGGACAGCGGGGCGCGCCGTTCACGCCGCCCAGGCGTCATACGGGCTGCCCGTCACGCCGCGGCGGAGAGGTGAGGTGGGCGCCGATCCGTACCACCAGATCGCGCATCCGGCTGCCGATCAGCCCGGCGTCGACGGTCTCCTCGGCGAGCACGGCGAGAAACGCGCCCGCCCCGGCCGCCATCAGATAGAAGAACCCGCCGCTGACCTCGATGATCACCATCCGCATCCGGCCGTCGCTCTCGGGGATCTCGTGTGCGACGGCCACCGCGAGGCTCTGCAGTCCGGCGCAGGCGGCGGCGATCCGGTCGGCCGCGTCGGGGTCGCCGCCGTACTGGGCGATGCGCAGTCCGTCCGCGGAGAGCACCACGATCTGCCGGGTCTGCGGCACCCCGTCGGCGAGTTCCTTGAGCATCCAGTCGAAGTTGGCCCGCTGCTGGATCACTGGTCGTTCCCCTCCTGGTCGCCCGGCGCGTACGGGTGTGCCGCGCCTGTCCCGCCCGCCGCCGGGTCGGCTCCTGCCCCGGGCTCCGGCCGGGAGGGCCCCCACGCCCCGGACATGAACGCCTCGATCCACAGGCCGGGTTCGGGTTCGGTGGCCGCGTCCGGGGCGGTGCGCGGCGGCGGTGCGGTCGCGGTCGTGGTGTGTGCGGCGAAGCCCCCCGCCGCCGAGGCCCTGACCCGGCTGCGGCGCTGCGGCAGGCCGTTCGGCCGCCACTCGGTGACCACCGGGGCGTCCGGGTCGTCGTGGCCGCCGAGGGTCGCGGGCGTCAGGGGCGGCGAGGCCACCGGGCCGGTGGTCGGGCGGCGCTTCTTGGCCGGGCGTTCCGGTTCGGCGACCAGACGTCCGTGCTCGTTCAGTCGCGGCACCGCCGAGGCGCCGATACCGTGCGCCAGGCCGGGGGCGGGCGCGGTGGTGAGCATCTCGCGGGGTACGACGAGTACGGCCCGGACCCCGCCGTACGCGGACTGCCGCAGCGAGACCTGCATGTCGTACATCTGGGCCAGCCGTCCGACGACGGCGAGGCCGAGCCGGGGGGTCTCGCCGAGGTCGTCGAGGTCGATGCCCGCCTGTGCCTGGGCCAGCATCCGCTCGGCCCTGGCCCTGGCCTCCTCGCTGAGGCTGACGCCGCCGTCCTCGATCTCGATGGCGATGCCGGTCTGCACCTCCACGGCGGTGACGTGCACCCGTGTCTGCGGGGGCGAGTAGCGGGTGGCGTTGTCGAGGAGTTCGGCGCAGGCGTGGATCAGCGGTTCCACGCTGGTGCCGAGGATCGAGACGTCCGCGATCGAGTGCAGATCGACCCGCCGGTAGTCCAGGATGCGCGACATCGCGCCGCGCAGCACGCTGAACAGCGGTACGGGGCCCGGCCATTGGCGTCCCGGCCGGGCACCGCCGAGCACCGTGACGGAGTCGGCGAGGCGGCCGATCAGGGCCGTGCCGTGGTCGATGCGCAGCAGGTCGTCGAAGACCTCGGGGTTGCGCCCGTGGTCCTCCTCCATCTCGCGCAGTTCGGCGGCCTGGCGGTGCACGATCGCCTGTACGCGGCGGGCGACGTTGACGAAGGCGAGCTGCGAGGACTCGCGCAGGGCGCTCTCGGTGTCCACGATCTCCAGGACGTCGCGGAGCAACGCGCGGTGTGCCATGGGCAGTTCACGGAAGACCGGGTCGGCGTCCACCACACAACGGACCACTTCGGCGGGCGACTCGCCCTGGCGCAGCCGCAGCAGCGCCTCCGGCAGCAGTTCGCCGCCGAGGCGCGCGGTCTCCTCCTCGTGGGCGTCCACCCGCCGCTGGAGGAAGCCGATCTGCTGTGCGTGCCGGGCGCGCACCTCGCTTACCGCGTACCGGGCCCGTACGAGCCGTGCGGCCACCAGGAGCACCAGCAGGACGCACACCGCTCCGCAGGCGGCGACCGCACTTCCGGCCTCCTCGGGCGCCAGGACCACGGCCGCGCCCGCGACGGCGGTCATGAGTATGGCGGGCAGCAACAGGACGCGCAGATAACGGATTTCACGGCCGGCGGGAGGCGTTTCAACACGCACCATGTCTGCCCTCGAAGATGTCGGCTGGGGGACGTCTGGCTCGCACCACCGTGAGGCGACGGCATTCGGGGCACACAAAAAGGCAAAGGGAACAAAGGCCCGAATCCGTCTCAACTCGGCGCGCTGCGGGCGAGCTTAGTCCCGCCGGAACATCACCACGTCATATTCCGCAACCGCCTGAATTCGGCCCCGGCAGGGCTCTACACTCGACTCCATTTGCACGCAGCGCAGTTGTCCGTCTTCGGGGAGTGACCGGGTCCGGTACCTGAGCTGCGCGAAGCCGCCCGCAGCCGGACGCGGGCGCGGGTACCCGACGTCAGCCGCGTGATGCCGTACAGACGAACGGTGCGCCGCCCCTCGTACGGGACGGCGCACCGAAACGGCGTGCTTGCGGGCGGGTGTTACCCGACGGACGAGTAGGCCACCACCCCGCGCAGGACGGCGTCGACGGCACGGCGCGCGTTCTTGGCGACCGTCGAGTCCCCCGACGGCGCCGCGGCCGAGATCTGGCCGAGCACGTCGATGACCTGCTTGCACCAGCGCACGAAGTCGCCCGCGGGCATCTCCGCCTCGCGCAGCACCTCGTCCAGGCCCTTGCCGGAGGCCCACATGAACACGGCCCAGGCGAAGCCGAGATCGGGCTCGCGCTGGCCGACACCCTCGGTCTGGTTGATCCGGAAGTCCTCCTCGACCGCGTCGAGCCGTCCCCAGATACGGACCATCTCGCCGAGGGCGGCCTTCGCGTTCCCGGAGGGCACCTTGGGCGCGACCCCGTCGTCCCCGATCCGCGACTCGTAGACCAACGCCGAGACGCAGGCGGCGAGTTCGGCCGGGCCAAGACCTTCCCAGACCCGTTCCCGCAGGCATTCACTGGCCAGCAGATCGAGTTCGCCGTACAGCCGGGCCAGCCTGCGGCCGTGCTCGGTGACCTCGTCACCGCGCAGATAGTCGAGCTCGGTGAGCAGCGCGACGATCCGGTCGAAGGTACGGGCGATGGTGTTGGTGCGGCCCTCGATGCGCCGCTCCAGCTGGTGGGTGTCGCGCCGCAGCCGGTGGTAGCGCTCGGCCCAGCGGGCGTGGTCCTCGCGGTCGCTGCACCCGTGGCAGGGGTGCGCCCTGATCTCGGTACGCAGCCGGGCGATCTCGCGGTCGTCGGCGGCGGCGGAGCGCTGCTTGCGGTGGCGCTCCGGCGCTATGTGCCCGGCCTTGGTGCGCAGCGCGGAGGCCAGGTCCCGGCGCGACTGCGGGCTGCGCGCGTTGAAGGACTTGGGGATCCGCATCCGCTCCAGGGCCTCGACCGGCACCGGAAAGTCCATCGCGGCAAGGCGCTTGACCTGGCGTTCGGCGGTGAGCACCAGGGGGCGCGGGCCGTCGTGGTGGTCGAAGCCGCGGTGCCCGTTGGACCGGCCCGCGGGCAGTCCGGGGTCGAGCACCAGGGCGAGACCGGCGAACTTGCCGGTGGGCACGTGGATGACGTCGCCGGGCTTGAGCCGCTCCAGGGCCGCGGCCGCCTCGGCACGCCGCTGCACCGCGCCCTGCTTGGCCAGTTCGTTCTCGCGGTCCTTGAGGTCCCGGCGCAGGCGCGAGTACTCCTCGAAATCGCCGAGGTGACAGGTCATCGAGGCCTTGTAGCCGTCAAGTCCCTCTTCGTTGCGCTGCACTTGGCGGGAGATGCCGACCACCGCGCGGTCGGCCTGGAACTGCGCGAAGGAGGTCTCGAGCAGTTCCCTGGACCGGTGCCGCCCGAATTGCTGCACCAGGTTCACGGCCATGTTGTACGAGGGCCGGAAGCTGGAACGCAGCGGATACGTACGGGTACCGGCCAGACCGGCGAGGTGCTCGGGGCTCATGGCGCGCTGCCAGAGCACCACCGCGTGGCCCTCGATGTCGATACCCCGGCGCCCGGCCCGCCCGGTCAGCTGGGTGTACTCGCCGGGCGTGATGTCGGCGTGCTGCTCGCCGTTCCACTTGACGAGCTTCTCCAGGACGACCGAACGCGCGGGCATGTTGATGCCCAGGGCGAGCGTCTCGGTGGCGAACACGGCCTTCACCAGACCGCGTACGAAGAGTTCCTCCACGACCTCCTTGAAGGTCGGCAGCATGCCCGCGTGGTGCGCGGCGATACCGCGCTCCAGGCCTTCCAGCCACTCGTAGTAGCCAAGAACGTGCAGGTCCTCGCGCGGGATCGACTCGGTGCGCTTCTCGACGATCTCGCGGACGGCGCCGCGGGACTCCTCGTCGTTGAGCCTGAGCCCCGCGTACAGGCACTGCTGCACCGCCGACTCGCAGCCCGCGCGGCTGAAGATGAAGGTGATCGCGGGCAACAGGCCCTCGGCGTCGAGGCGTTCGATGACCTCGGGGCGGCCCGGGGTCCAGATCCGAGAGCGCTGGCGGCGCTCGCGTTCCCGGTCGGCCTCGCGCCCGCGGCGGCGGTCGCGGCCGCCGGTCGGACGGCTCGCCTCCATCCTCGCCATCCGCGTCAGATCGGGGTTGACCGCCTTCTTGTGGCCCTCGCCCTCCTCGAAGAGGTCGTACATCCGGCGCCCGGCGAGCACATGCTGGAACAGCGGCACGGGACGGTGCTCGGAGACGATCACATCGGTGTCGCCGCGCACCGTGTCCAGCCAGTCACCGAACTCTTCGGCGTTGGAGACGGTCGCCGACAGTGACACCAGGGTCACCGACTCCGGGAGGTGGATGATCACTTCCTCCCAGACGGCGCCGCGGAAGCGGTCGGAGAGGTAGTGCACCTCGTCCATGACCACATAGCCGAGGCCGAGCAGGGCCTGCGAGCCCGCGTACAGCATGTTGCGCAGCACCTCGGTGGTCATCACGACCACCGGCGCGTCCGAGTTGACGCTGTTGTCGCCGGTCAGCAGACCGACCTTGTCGGCGCCGTAACGGGCCGCGAGATCGGCGTACTTCTGGTTGGACAGTGCCTTGATGGGCGTGGTGTAGAAACACTTCTTGCCCTGGCCGAGAGCCAGGTGCACGGCGAATTCGCCGACGATCGTCTTGCCGGAGCCGGTGGGCGCGGCGACCAGCACCCCCTTGCCCTCCTCGAGAGCCTGACAGGCCTCGATCTGGAACGGATCGAGACCGAAGTCGTACATCTCGCGGAAGGAGGCGAGTGCGGTCGCCTGTTCCGCGGCGCGCCTGCGGGCCGCCGCATACCGCTCGGCCGGTGAGAGGTCCTCTGTCATCGTGCTTTCGAGACTACCGGGCGCCTCTGACAGCGCACGATCTTTGTTCGGATCCCCGGACCGGGTCCGCGCACGGCCCGGGGGACCCCAACTCCGGGGAAGTGTCAGCTCACTCCGAGTACACGCAGCGCGCCCGCACGGCATTCGACGGCGAGCGGCAGCGCGGCGAGCGGTTCGCCGTCCGCGTAGGCGGTGACCCCGGGGGCGGCCAGTTCGATACGCGCGGCCCGGTGCACGGTGACCGCCGGGTGCTCCAGGTGCGTCCCCTTGTAGACCCGCGGAAAGACCTTGAGCAGATCCCGCCGGGTGGCCCGGCCGACCACGGTCACCGAGAACATCCCCTCGCGCGGGTCCGCCCCGGCGCAGATCCGCATCCCGCCGCCGTACGAGGGCCCGTTGCCGACCGCGACCAGGGTGGCCTCGATGTCCTGCGGCTCGCCCCCGTCGAGGGTGAGCCGGTACGGGATCGGTCTGAAGGCCGCCAGTTCGGCGACCGTGGCGACGTCGTACTTGAACCGGCCGAGCGGCAGCCGGATGCGGTTGCCGCGGTCGTTGACCCGGGAGTCGAAGCCGGAGGCGAGCACCGTGCCGAACCAGGTGCCGGCGGCACGGCCGAGTGCGATCTCGCCGGCCCGGTTCTGAGCGAGCGCCGTGGCCGCGAGCCGGGCCGCCGCGGCGGGGTCGCGCACCGGCAGGCCCAGGCTCCGGGCGAAGTCGTTGCCGGTGCCCACGGCGATCACGCCGAGCGGCACCCCGGTCCCGGCGACCGCCTGCAGCGCCATGTGCACGAGCCCGTCCCCGCCGACGGCGAACAGCGCGTCGGTGCCTTCGGCCACCGCCTGCCGCACACATCGCCGGGCGTCCTCGGCGTCGGTCCCGCGCACACCGCGCACGGTGAAGCCCGCCCGGCGCAGCTCCTCGGCGACGGGTTCCGCGGCACGCCTGCCGCGTCCGCCGCCGGCGGCCGGATTCACGAAGAGGGTGATCTCGCTCGTCACGCGCGGGACTGTACAAGTTTCCGTGTGGGACGTCGCCCCTTCGGCAGAAGTTCGTCCGTGCCGCTCGCCGCTTCCCGGCCGAAACGACACCGGCAGGGCACCCGTGCGGCGGCCGCCGACGCCGAGCGGGGCCGGACGTGTGTCCGGCCCCGCTCGGTTCGACGCTCGCGGGCCGCTGCCCGCCGCTCGTACTCAGCTCATGTCACGTTGTGTCATGCCGTGTCATGTCACGTCGTCGTAGCCGTTGACCCGGTCCCGGTCCCGTTCGGTGCCCGTACTGGCCTGCTCGGGAAGGGAACCGCTGGCCGTGACCCGCTCCACGTCGCCGACGCTCTCCGGGGTGAGGTCGAGCTCGGACGCCTCGTCGTCGTCGAGGTCGGCGTCGGGGTTGTTGCGACGGCGGCGCCGGTCGTTGAGCATCGCGAAGCCGACGGCCATGAAGTAGAGCACCACGATCGGCGCGGAGAGCGCGATCATGCCCACGGGGTCCGTGGTCGGGGTGGCCAGCGCCCCGAAGATGAAGACGCCCATGATCACGCCGCGCCACCAGCCGAGCATCCGGCGCCCCGTGGCCATGCCGGTCATGTTGAGCATGATCAGCAGCAGTGGCAGCTCGAAGGCCCCGCCGAAGATGAGCACCATCCGGACGCTGAAGTCCAGGATCTTGTCCATCGGCAGGATGTTCGCCGAGCCGTCCGGGGTGATGCCGAGCAGCACACGCATGCTCACCGGCATCACCGTGTAGGCGAGCCAGGCACCGCCGAGGAACAGCGGTACAGCCGCCGCGACGAACGCGTAGGTGTACTTGCGCTCGTGCCGGTGCAGTCCGGGCGCCACGAAGGCCCAGAGCTGGTAGAGCCAGACGGGGCTGGAGAGGACGATGCCCGCCATGAGGCTCACCTTGACGGTCGTCGTGAACGGCGACAGCAGGTCCGTGTACGCGACGACCGCACAGGCACCGCCGGTGTTCTCGCCCAGCCCCTCCTCGCAGCGGGGGACCGGATCGGCGAGGAACCGCATCAGGTCCTCGCTGTAGAACGCCGCGACACCGGAGACGACGGCGATGGCGAGAGCCGCCTTGGCGAGCCGGTTGCGAAGCTCACGAAGGTGTTCCGCGAGGGACATCCGCCCCTCGGGATCCTTCTCCTTCTTGCGGGCAGACTTGAGCAACCCACGTCCTCATCTCGTGCAGTGGGCCGGGTCTCACCGGCCCCGCGTCAGCGCTTCGTGGTGTCCGTGGGCTCCGTGACCGGGCGCGAGCTGCTCACGTCGCCCGGGGCGGCCTGGATGGTGCGCTGCTGCTGCTCGGAGTTGGGCGGGTCGGCGGGCGCGGACTCCTGGTTGCCGCCCTCGCTCTTCATCGCCTTGGCCTCGCTCTTGAGGATGCGGGCCGACTTGCCCAGCGAACGGGCCATGTCGGGCAGCTTCTTCGCACCGAAGAGCAGAACGATCACCACAAGAATGAGGATGATCTCGGTAGGGCCGAGCTGTCGGAACATTGTCTACCTTCTCACCGAGGCGGCATGGGCGGGGATGCTGCCCGATCAGCCGGACGTGCCCGGCCACCGTGCTGTCGGAGATCGTAACGCTCAGGGGTGAACGGGCGGCAATCCCTGCGCGTACTCCCGGTCACGACCCGTGCCTCAGTCCCGGGCCGTTCGGAGAAGCGTACCCAAGGACGGCCACAAGCCAACAGACAAGGTCACACGTATCGCATCACCATTGTTTAAAGGACGCGATGAGCGCGTGGCCGCACGTCAGAGCAGGTCGCCGTGGGCCCGGGCGGTGGTGGTGGCCGCCCGTTCCAGTTCCTCCGACGCCTGCCCGATCCGCTCCGTGGCCCGCGTCACCTGACGGCCGAGCCGTTCCGCCTCGACGAAGACCCTGACCGCGAGCACACCGAGGACGGCGATCCCGGCGAAGCCGAGTCCGACCGCGAGCATGGCCCAGCCCATCGTGAACATGGTCAAGCCCCTACGAGGTGGTGGGATGCAGGCGCAGGGTGCTCACTCCGCCGCCGCTGAGGAGCTCGACGATGCGCTCCCCCGCGGGCTTGCGGACGGCGGCCCCGCACTCGGGACAGGTGAAGGAGTAGAAGGTGGTGCGCCGGGACGCGCCGATCGCCAGCCTCAGGGCGCCGGGGGTGAGTTCGAAGCTCGCCCGGCAGTCCGGGCAGGCCGCGCGATAGCGCACCGGCATACGCACACTCTGAGTCCCCTGGGTTCCCTGAGTCCCTTGCTGCTCCGGCGAGTTCACGGATACCTCGGCCTCCTGCCGGGTCTCGTACGGGAAAGGCGTTCCGGTCGGGCTCACCGCGCCCCCTCGATCGCGTCCGGGCCGTCGTAGGCGGCCAGTGCGGCGCGGGCCGCCTCGCGCGCGCTGTCTGCGAGGTCCCGCGGTGCCACGATCCTGCCCTCCCGGCCGAGGCGCAGGGCGAGCCTGCGCAGCGAGGCCGGGTCCGGCGTGCGCAGGCTGATGCGCAGTCCGCCGTCCGGTAGTTCCTCGGCCCGGTCGTGCGGATAGTACTCGGCGACCCAGCGACCGCCGGGCCCCACCTCGACGACCACTTCCGGGTCCTCGGCGGCGGGCTGCACCAACGCCTCGGACAGATCGCGGAGTTCGACCTCGGGGGGCTCGGACGGTTCGTCGAGGATCCTGATCTCGGCGACCCGGTCCAGCCGGAAGGTCCGCCGCGCCTCGGAACGCCGGCACCAGGCCTCGACGTAGGTGTGGCCGACGCTGACCAGCCGGATCGGGTCGATCTCGCGCTCGGAGAGCTCGTCGCGGGCGGGCGAGTAGTAGCGGATCCACAGCCTGCGCCGCTCGGAGATGGCCCGGTCGACGTCGGCGAAGACGCCACCCTCGGACTCGAAGGTGACCGAGAGCCGCGAACTGGCCCCGGCCGCCTCGCCCGCCGCGGCCTCCAGCTTGGCGGTGGCCCGCAGCAGCGCCTGCCGGTCGCTCTCCCGCAGGCCCGGCAGGGTCGCCACCGCACGCGCCGCCACGAGCAGCGCGGTCGCCTCGTCGGCGGCCAGCCGCAGCGGCTCGGCCACGTCGTCGGCGTTGTGCCACCAGATGTGTTCGCCGTCGGTGTCGATGTCGAGCAGATCGCCGCCGCGGAAGCTGGTGCCGCACAGCGGCAGTACGTCCAGGTCGCCGATCAGCTCGTCCTCGCTCATCCCGAAGGCCCGCGCGACGTCGGCCACGCGCGCTCCGGGCCGCTCACGCAGATAGGTCACCAGGGAGAGCATCCGGCGGGTCTGGTCGATGGCGTTCGCCGGGCGGGCGATACGCGGGGTCTTGGCGGTCATGCGGTACGTCCCCTCAGCCCTTGGCCACGGCGCGCAGCCGGTCCACCACGTCGGCCCGCAGCTCGGCGGGTTCCAGTACGACCACATCGGGGCCGAACTCGACCAGCCAGGCGTCCAGACCGTGCCCGTAGTGGATCTCCAACTCGTCCCATCCGTCGCCGAGTTCGCGTACCGAGGAGGCGCTCGCGCGCAGCGGGTAACCGGAGTTGGCGCGCAGCCGGATCCGGGCGGTGCGTTCGCCGCCGCCCTCGCCCGCCCACGCGGCCACCGTCTCGCGGACGTTGACCACATCGGGCACCGGCGCGGTGAACCTGCCCGCACGGCTGCGCACCTTGCCGGTGATACGGGAGAGCCGGAACACACGCTCGGCGCCGCGGTCCCGGTCGAAGCCCGCGAGGTACCAGTGGCCGCGCCAGCACTCCAGGGCCCACGGCTCGACCTGGCGCGGCTCGGGGCGCACCGCGTTGGACTTGCGGTAGTCGAAGCTGACCGGGCGGCGGTCCCGGCAGGCCAGCATCAAGGGCTCGAACGCGGCCTCGTGGACCGGGATCCGGGGTTCCAGGGCGCCGTGCGACTCGTAGGGGTCGACCTCTTCGGGCAGCCCGGCGGCGCGCAGCTTCTGCAGCGCGCCGCTGGCGGCGCCGGCCAGCCGCGCCTGCTGCCAGACCTTGGCGGCGAGCCCCAGGGCGGCGGCCTCCTCCGGGTCGAAGACGACCGGCGGCAGGCGGTTGCTGTCGCGGCGGGCCAGGTAGCCGACGTCACCGTCGAGGTTCTCCACCGTCTCGATGACCAGGCCGAGTTCGCGCAGATCGTCCTTGTCGCGCTCGAACATCCGGCTGAAGGATTCCTCCGACCCGGAGCCGCTCTTCCCGAAGGCCTCCACGTACGCCTCGATCGAGTCCCGCAGTTCGCGCTTGCTCAGCGGCCGCCGCGTCCCGAGAAGACACAGTGCGAGATTCATGAGCCGCTCGGCCTTGGCAATGGCCATCTACGCCCTTCCCTCAAGGTCCTTCGGGCTTCCTCCGGCGTTGACCGTACCGTCACGGCGTGAAACGTCAAAAGCCGAGGGCCCGCGCCTTGACAGCGCGGGCCCCGCGACGTTCGCGATCAGTTCCGGTCCCGGTCAGACGGAGATCAGGTCGCAGACGAAGATCAGCGTCTCGCCGGGCTTGATCCGGCCACCGGCGCCCTGGTCCCCGTAGGCGAGGTGGGCGGGGATGATCAGCTGGCGGCGTCCGCCGACCTTCATGCCCTGCACACCGCGGTCCCAGCCCGCGATGACCCGGCCGGCGCCGAGCTCGAACTTCAGCGGCGCACCGCGGTTCCAGCTGGCGTCGAACTCCTCGCCGGTGGAGAAGGCCACGCCCACGTAGTGGACGGAGACGGTGTCGCCCGCCTTGGCCTCAGGGCCGTCGCCGACCCAGATGTCCTTGATCTCCAGGTCGGCCGGCGGTTCGCCGCCCGGGAAGTCGATCTCGGGCTTGTCGATGCTCACGTCACTTGCTCCTGTTGGTACGGATGGCAACCGGGACAGTCTCGCATCCCGCGCGTCACATCTTGGCGAGGATGTCCACGCTGAAGACCATCGTGGAGTCCTTCTTGATCGGCGAGCCCGGCTGGGGCTTGTCGCCGTAACCCAGCTTCGGCGGAATGGAGATGAGCACGCGGCTGCCGACCTTCTTGCCGGTGAGCCCCTGCGCCCAGCCCTTGACGACCTGCTGGAGACCGAACTGGGTGAGCTCCTGGCGCTTGTACGAGGAGTCAAACTCCTTGCCGTTCTCCCAGAGCACGCCCTTGTACTGGACGAGCACGGTGTCGGTGGCCTTGACCTCCTCGCCGTCGCCCTCGAGGACGTACTCGGAGACGAGGCCCTTGGGCGCCTTCTTCCCCTTGGGGATCTCGATCGAGGGCGCCTTGCCGTCGGTGTTGGTGCCGACCTTGGGCAGGTCGATGTTGTCCTGGGAGACCGTCTTGCCCTTGGCGGAGCTCTTCGCGTTGAAGGTGTCGACGACGTCGACGACGAAGACCAGGGTGCTGTCGCCCTTGATACCGGCCTTCGGGTTGCCCTGCTTGCCGTAACCGAGCTCCGGCGGGATGGCCAGCTCGACGCGGCTGCCGATCTTCTTGCCGACCAGGGCCTGGTCCCAGCCCGGGATGACCTGTCCGACGCCGATCGGGAAGATGGCGGGGGCACCGCGGTCGTAGGAGTTGTCGAAGACCTTGGCGGTGTCCCAGATCTGGCCGAGGTAGTCGGCCTGGAGGTAGTCGCCCTTGGCGACCTTGCCGCCCTTGCCCTCGATCAGCGTCTTGACCGCCAGGTCGGACGACGGCTTGCCGGGCCCCTTGGCGACGGTCGGCTTCTCGCCGAACTTCGTGCCCTTGGTGATGTCGGGCACGGGGCCGTCGACGATCTTCGCCGACGGCGCCGCCGATGCCGAGGGGGACGAACTGCTGCTGGACTTGCCCTTGTCGGAGTCTTCGTCGCCGCAGCCGGCGAGCGTGATCAGTCCGGCCGGTACGGCAAGGAGAAGTGAGCGTCGGCGCACGGTGGGGGCCTCGTATCGATCGATCTTGTGGTTGGCGTGCGCGCCACCTTACTGACGAAACCGGCTTCCCGGACCCTTGGGACCACAAAGGTTTCCGGCCCGGAGGGGGCCGGGCCGCGGGGTTGGGCACGACAGAGGCGACGCGAGGCGTCGTACGCACACAACGTACGACGCCTCGCGAAGCGTTCCCGGCCGTCGGTCACCGGATGGAGTGAACTCACATACCGGCGATCAGTTTTTCGACCCTGTCGTCCACGGAACGGAACGGGTCCTTGCACAGCACGGTGCGCTGCGCCTGGTCGTTGAGCTTGAGGTGCACCCAGTCGACCGTGAAGTCCCTGCGCTGCTCCTGGGCACGGCGGATGAAGTCGCCGCGCAGCCGGGCCCGCGTGGTCTGCGGGGGCACCGACTTGCCTTCGAAGATCTTCAGGTCACTGCAGATACGCGCGGCCTGACCCTTCTTCTCCAGCAGGTAGTAGAGACCACGACGACGGTGGATGTCGTGGTAGGCGAGGTCTATCTGCGCGATCCGCGGATGCGACATGGTCATGTTGTGCTTGGCCCGGTACCGCTCGATGAGCTTGTACTTCATGACCCAGTCGATCTCGGTGTCGATGCGGTCGAGGTCCTCCTGCTCGATCGCGTCGAGGGAGCGCTCCCACAGTTCGAGAACCTGCGCCACCAGACCGGTACGGATCCCGCGCCGGTCGCAGAAGTCGGCGGCCTTCTCGAAGTACTCGCGCTGTATCTCCAGGGCGGAGGCCTCGCGGCCACTGGCCAGACGGACCTTGCGGCGCCCGGTGATGTCGTGGCTGACCTCGCGGATGGCCCGGATCGGGTTCTCCAGGGTGAGGTCGCGCATGACGGTGCCCGCCTCGATCATGCGCAGCACGAGGTCGGTGGCGCCGACCTTGAGCAGCATGGTCGTCTCGGACATGTTGGAGTCGCCCACGATGACGTGGAGCCTGCGGTAGCGCTCGGCGTCGGCGTGCGGCTCGTCGCGGGTGTTGATGATCGGACGGGAGCGCGTGGTCGCGGAGCTGACGCCCTCCCAGATGTGTTCGGCCCGCTGGCTCACGCAGTAGACCGCGCCCCGCGGCGTCTGCAATACCTTGCCCGCGCCGCAGATGAGCTGACGGGTGACAAGGAAGGGAATGAGGATGTCCGCGAGCCGCGAGAACTCACCGTGCCGCGCGACGAGATAGTTCTCGTGGCAGCCGTAGGAGTTTCCCGCCGAATCGGTGTTGTTCTTGAAGAGATAGACGTCGCCCGCGATTCCCTCCTCGTGCAGGCGGCGTTCGGCATCGACGAGCAGGCCTTCAAGAATGCGCTCGCCTGCCTTGTCGTGGGTGACCAGTTCCGTCACGTTGTCGCATTCCGGTGTTGCGTATTCCGGGTGCGAACCCACATCGAGGTACAGGCGGGCGCCGTTGCGCAGAAACACATTGCTGCTGCGGCCCCATGACACGACACGGCGGAAGAGGTACCGCGCCACCTCGTCAGGAGACAGGCGGCGCTGTCCCCTGAACGTACATGTGACGCCGTACTCGTTCTCCAGCCCGAAAATGCGGCGGTCCATGACTGAACATTACGCCTGATGGCGTGTACTGAAACCGGGTTCGACGGCACCGTTTCGATCATTTTCCGAACCGCGTGCGACAAGTGCCGTCGGCGCGGACGTCGAGAGCACCCGCGAAGTCGCCAGTACGACAAGCAGGGCAAGGGCTCCCACCACCGCCGGAACCGTGAAACCCCCGCGCACACCGCTCCATTCGACCACCGGCCCGGCCGCCGCCGTACCCACCGAGGTGCCCACCGTGAACGTCGTCACCAGCCACGAGAACGCCTCGGTGACCGTCCCGCGCGGCGCGTGGCGGTCCACCAGCACGAAGGCACAGGCGATGCACGGCGCGAGGAAGACTCCGGCCAGGACCGAGAGCAGCGTCATCGCCACCGCCCCGGGTGTCAGTACGAGCGGGACGTAGCAGAGCGCGAGCAGGGCGACCAGGACGGCCAGACGGCGGTGCGGCGGCCCGCTCCACTGCCGGGCCCCGTACACCGAACCGCCGATCAGCGCGCCCAGGCCGATGCCCGCCATGAGCCAGCCGTACACCGCGTCGCCCCCGTTGTCGTCGGCGTAGGCGACCCCGGCCACCGCGATCGAGCCGAGCGCCATGCCCACGAACAACAGTGCGCCGAGCAGGGCGATCAGGCCGGGAGAGCGCAGCGCGCCCAGCCAGTGCGCCTCGCGCGGCGCGGAGCGCCAGCTCCGGGAGGGCTTCGAGGTGACGACCCAGAGCGCGCCGAGCACACCGATGACGCTCAACAGCACCAGGGCGTACTGCGCCGACCACACCGCGGCGAACAACGTGACCAGCAACGGCCCGACGGTGAACATCACTTCCTGGGCGACGGCATCCATCGCATAGGCCGTGTGCACCTGTTCCTCACGGTCGAGCACATCGGACCACAGCGCCCGCAGGCCGCCTTCCAGAGGCGGCGTGAACAGGCCCGCGAGGGCCACCGCCGGATACGCCCCGGCCGGCATCGAGGGGCCGGTGAAGGCGAAGGCGACCATGGCGAGGGCGGAGGCGAAGGCCGCGGACAACTGCACCCGGGGCTGCCCGTGCAGGTCGACCAGCCTGCCGAGCACCGGCTGTCCGACGGCGTTCGCGACGCCGTACACCGCGGCCAGCGCCCCGGCCAGGCTGTAACTGCCGCCCTCGGCACGCACGAACAGCACGATCGCGAGGGCCGCGGTCGCGTTGGGCAGCCGCCCGACCAGCGTTCCCGCCAGGAGCCGGGCGGCATGCCGCGCCCTGAGGATCTCCAGGTACCCCGCCGCCATCGCCAGCCTCTCCGCGCCCGCCGTCTCACACCGCCGGGCACCGCCGTCGGGAGTGATCAGTAATACGTATAACCTCGTTTCTCATAAGTACCATGAGCCCAACAGAGCAGTCCACCCGGAATCCGGCCCCACCTCAGCACGGAGGCGTCACGTGACCAAGGCGGAAGACGCCGGGGGCAGGGCGACGACCGGGGGCAGGGCCACCAAGCGCGCCACACCCGCCGACCGTCCCGCCCGCCCCACCAGCCGCGACGTGGCACGGGAGGCCGGCGTCTCGCAGGCCGCGGTCTCGCTGGTGCTCGGCGACAAGTGGCGGGGCCGCGTCTCCGAGGCCACCGCCGAGCGCGTACGCACCGCCGTACGCGAACTCGGCTACCGCCCCAACCTCGCCGCCCGCAACCTCCGGCTCGGCCGCACCCGCACCGTGCTCCTCGTGGTCCCCGCCCTCACCAACGAGTTCTTCGCACGGCTCCACTCGGGCGCCGCCGCCGTGGCCGCCGAGCACGGAACCGGCGTCGTCCTCTACCCCTCCGGCGGCATCGGCCCCGCACGGGACCCCTTCGACTCCGCGCGCGCCTCCCTCGACGGCGTCATCGCCTCCTCCATGGCCGCCGAGGCCCTCGCCGCCATCCGCGGCGACGAACTGCCCCTCGTCATGCTCGACAGCGACCCCGGAGACGCCGCGGAGAGCGCCGAGCCCGCCGCGAGTACGGGGGGCTCCGCGAGCGATCGGGCCGGTGGCCCCGACCAGACCGGCCCGACGGCCACCCACGAGGCAGGTACCGCCCGCGGCGCCGCCACCGTCAACCTCGATCTCGCCGACGGCGTACGGCAGTTGACGGAACATCTGCTCGGCCTCGGCCACCGCGACTTCCTGCACCTGGCCGCGGACGTCGACTCCTGGACCTTCGCCGTACGCGCCGAAGCCCTCGCCACGTACCTGCGCCCGGCCGGAGCCCGGCTGCGCACCGTCCGCACCGCACTCTCCGTACGGGACGCGCACGTCGCCGCACAGTCCGCGCTCGCCTCCGGCCCCCGCCCCACCGCCCTGGTCTGCGACGACGACATCATGGCCGCCGGAGCCTGCAAGGCCGCCCGCCGCCTCGGTCTGCGCGTACCCGAGGACCTCTCCGTCACCGGCTTCGACGACCTGACACTGGCCACCGCCGTCGAGCCCGAACTCACCACCGTCCGCCTGCCCGCCGAGGACTTCGGCGCGGCGGGCATGCGCACCCTGCTCGCCGTACTCGACGGACGCTCCCCCGCCCCCGCGCCCCTGCCGGTCCGGCTGATCGTCCGCGGCTCAACGGGCCCGGCCGCCGTCCGCGCGGACTGACACGGCCTGACGCCGATCGCCTCGGCCTTCGCAACTTACGGGCGGGGACGCCACCGGGCACCGAGCCCGGGACACGACGATGCCCCGGCCACCACCGGCCGGGGCATCGCTACAACCATCGCCGAACCACCGGGACTTACCGGCTCGGCCGCTACCGCATTACTCCGCGGACTCGGAGCCGCTCTCGCCCGAGTCGCCCGCGCCGTCGTCGCCCTCGCCCGCGGCCGTCTCCTCCGACGACTCCCCGGCCGCCTCGCCCGCGAGCAGCCGGGAAAGCTGGTTGCCCACGATCCGCTTGAACTTCCGCTGCTGCGGCCGCGTACGGTCGAGCACCGCGACCTCAAGACGCTCCGCGGGGATCTCCCGCTCACCGCCATTGGTGTCCCGCGAGAGCGCCTGCACCGCGAGCCGCAGCGCCTCCGCCAGGGTCATCCCCTCGCGGTGCTGCTGATCCAGGTACCCGCTGATCTGCTCGGAGTTGCCACCGACCGCCACCGAGCCGTGCTCGTCGACGATCGAGCCATCGTGCGGAAGCCGGTAGATCTGGTCGCCCTCGGGGCTCTCGCCCACCTCCGCGACCACCAGCTCCACCTCGTACGGCTTCTCCGCCGCACTGGAGAAGATGGTGCCCAGCGTCTGCGCGTAGACGTTCGCCAGACCACGCGCCGTCACATCGTCACGGTCGTAGGTGTAGCCCCGCAGATCCGCGTAGCGCACACCGCCGATCCGCAGGTTCTCGTACTCGTTGTACTTACCGGCGGCGGCGAAGCCGATCCGGTCGTAGATCTCACTGAACTTGTGCAGGGCACGGGACGGGTTCTCACCGACGAAGACGATCCCGTCGGCGTACTGCAGCACGACCAGGCTGCGACCGCGTGCGATGCCCTTGCGGGCGTACTCCGCCCGGTCGGCCATGGCCTGCTGGGGGGAGACATAGAACGGTGTCGACACCGGCTGCCCGTCCCTTTCTGTCGGTGGAGCTTCTGCGGAGCTTGGAGATTCGGCTTCGGCGATGGCACCGGGCCACGGCCGCGACGGCGCTACGTCCTCGGAGCCGCGGCTAGAGCAGCTGCGCCCGCGGGCCGTCCGGCTGCTCCTGACGGCGCTCCACGACCGAGCGCGCGACCTCGGAGGACTGGGCCTCGGTGAGCTTGCGGAAGCCGTCCTCGGTGATCACCGAGACGATCGGGAAGATCTGCCGGGGCAGGTCCGGGCCGCCCGTCGCCGAATCGTCGTCGGCGGCGTCGTACAGCGCCTGCACCACAAGCGTGATCGCCTGCTGCTCGGACAGGTCCTCACGGAACAGCTTCTTCATCGAACCGCGGGCGAAGACCGAACCCGAACCGGTCGCGGCGAACCCGCGCTCCTCGGAACGGCCGCCCGTGACGTCGTAGGAGAAGATGCGCCCCTTGGCGCGGTCCACGTCCCAGCCCGCGAAGAGCGGCACCACGGCGAGGCCCTGCATCGCCATGGCCAGGTTGGAACGGATCATCGTGGACAGGCGGTTGGCCTTGCCCTCCAGCGAGAGCGTGGTGCCCTCGACCTTCTCGAAGTGCTCCAGTTCGAGCTGGAACAGCTTCACCATCTCCACCGCGAGACCCGCGGTGCCCGCGATGCCGACCGCCGAGTACTCGTCGGCCGGGAACACCTTCTCCACGTCGCGCTGGGCGATCATGTTGCCCATCGTCGCGCGCCGGTCACCCGCGAGCACCACACCGCCCGGGAAGCTGACCGCCACGATGGTGGTGCCGTGCGGCGCCTCGAACGCTCCCTGCACCTGCGGCAACTGCCGGTTGCCCGGGAGCATTTGGGGCTGGTGGTCGGACAGGAAGTCGACGAACGACGAAGAGCCAGGCGTCAGGAAGGCTGCTGGTAGACGCCCGTTGTCTCGGGTGTTGGCTTCCACACGATTCCTTCCAGATAGGCGGCAGCCCGACGCAAGTTATCGGGCCGATCCTTGAACTGTCCTAAGCCTGCATTGCAACTGAAGCACAGTACGCCACGGACCCTACCCGTCTCGTGACAGTGATCCACATGCTCCGCCGGGGCATCACAACAGATGCAGCACAGACCCTGCTGCTGCTCGATGAGAGAATCCAACTGGGCAGGACTGAGGCCGTACTTGCGCTGGAAGTAGCTGACGCGGTTCCGATGCGCACGACATTCACGACAGTAGCTGGCCCAGCCGTCGGACGATGTCCGGTTCCGCTCCCATTCCGCATGCGGCTTGACCTGCTCGCACTGCGGGCACCGTTTGAAGCCCCGAGGTACGGGGACCTTGACCCGCACCGATCTGCCCTGGGCCTCCTGGCGCTGCCGGTAGTACTCGGCTGAGCACTTCCTGCAGTACGCCTGGAGGCCGTCCCGCATGGCTCGGTTGCTGGCGAACTCAGTCCGTGGCAGAAACCGCCCGCAGCGCGAGCATTTCTTACTCTCTGCCGATTCGGACATTAAGGGCTATTCGCCACCTTTCTGAACAAATGACCTCACGAAATCCTCTGCGTTCTCCTCGAGCACGTCGTCGATCTCGTCCAGCACCGAGTCGACGTCGTCGCTCAGCTGCTCCTGGCGTTCCTTGAGGTCCTCGGACGCCTGGGCGTCCTGTGCCTGCTCCTCGACGTCCTCTGTGGGACGCGTGGCCTTCTGCTGTCCGCCGCCGGTGTCCTTGGTCGCCATAACCCTCACCCCGCTCGGTTCGACGTACTGCGCGCCGCGCAGTCGTACAAGATCAGACCCTACAAGCAGGGGCTGACATCGGCCCCGCTGTTTTCCCTGTTGGTGCAACGCCCGGGAGCCATCCCGATGATTCCCGGGCGCCATGGATTTCAGACCGCCGCGGGCCGGTTCAATTGCCCGAGAGCACCCGGACCAGGTCCTCGGCCGTGCGGCAGCGGTCCAGGAGCTCCTTGACGTGGTTCCTGGTCCCGCGCAGCGGTTCCATGGTGGGCACGCGCTGCAACGAGTCGTGACCGGGGAGGTCGAAGATGACCGAGTCCCAGGAGGCCGCGGCCACGTGCTCGGCGTACTGCTCCAGGCACCGGCCCCGGAAATAGGCCCTGGTGTCCTCCGGAGGGTTGGTCTCGGCCCATTCCACCCGGTTCTCGTCCAGGAGGCGCTTCATCTTGCCGCGGGCCGCGAGACGGTTGTACAGGCCCTTGTCGGGGCGTACGTCCGCGTACTGCAGGTCGACCAGGTGCAGGCGGGCGGCGTCCCAGTCCAGGCCGTCGCGGCGCCGGTAGCCCTCCATGAGCTCGCGCTTGGCGACCCAGTCCAGTTCGCCGGACAGGCTCATCGGATCGCTCTCCAGGCGCCCGAGCACGTCCTCCCAGCGGCTGAGCACGTCCTTGGTCTGCTCGTCCGCGTCGGCGCCGAAGCGCTCCTCCACGTACTTCCTGGCCAGCTCGTAGTACTCCATCTGGAGTTGCACCGCGGTCAGTGTCCGTCCGCTGCGCAGCGTGATCAGGTGTTTGAGGGAGGGGTCGTGGGAGACCTGGTGGAGGGTGCGTACAGGGTGCTCGACGGCCAGGTCGACCGCGATGAAACCGTCCTCGATCATGGACAGGACCAGGGCGGTGGTGCCGAGCTTGAGGTAGGTGGAGATCTCGGAGAGGTTGGCGTCCCCGATGATCACGTGGAGGCGGCGGTACTTCTCCGCGTCGGCGTGCGGTTCGTCGCGGGTGTTGATGATGGGCCGCTTGAGTGTGGTCTCCAGACCCACCTCGACCTCGAAGTAGTCCGCCCGCTGGCTGATCTGGAAGCCGTGCTCGTGGCCGTCCTGGCCGAGGCCGACGCGTCCGGCGCCGGTGACGACCTGGCGGGAGACGAAGAACGGCGTCAGGTGGCGCACGATGTCCGAGAAGGCGGTCTCCCGCTTCATCAGGTAGTTCTCGTGGGTGCCGTAGGAGGCGCCCTTGTTGTCGGTGTTGTTCTTGTAGAGCAGGATCGGCTGAGCCCCGGGAAGTGCCCCGGCCCGCTCCGCCGCCTCGGCCATGATGCGCTCGCCGGCCTTGTCCCACAGGACGGCGTCGAGCGGGTTGGTGACCTCGGGTGCGCTGTACTCGGGGTGGGCGTGGTCGACGTAGAGCCGGGCACCGTTGGTGAGGATGACATTGGCCAGGCCGATGTCCTCGTCGGTGAGCTGGCTGGAGTCGGCGGCCTCCCTGGCGAGGTCGAAGCCTCGCGCGTCGCGCAGCGGGTTCTCCTCCTCGAAGTCCCAGCGGGCGCGCCTGGCCCGGTGCATCGCCGCCGCGTAGGCGTTGACGATCTGGGACGAGGTGAGCATGGCATTGGCATTGGGGTGGCCGGGGACGGAGATCCCGTACTCCGTCTCGATGCCCATTACTCGCCGTACGGTCATGCGGCCCTCCTTGCCCGGCGGCGCTCCCGTCCGGGAACGGCGCTCAAGTACCGCGCCTGCGGTGCGGTGCCCGACCCCGCACCGCGCGGCTCGGCGGTACCGACGAGCCTAGAACGCCGCCACGCGGGTGGGGAGATCATTTGCCTCATTGCTTTTCGGCCGGTACCCGGCCAAGCGGGAATTCGGCCATTGTCACGGACGGCGACAGAAAACAGTCGGCTGCGGATACCCACCGAGGCATCCGCAGCCGTCCTGTCATTTACAGGTACTGACCCGTGTTCGCCACGGTGTCGATGGAACGCCCGGTGTCCGCGCCCTGCTTTCCGGTGACGAGCGTGCGGATGTAGACGATCCGCTCGCCCTTCTTTCCGGAGATACGGGCCCAGTCGTCGGGGTTCGTGGTGTTCGGAAGGTCCTCGTTCTCCTTGAACTCGTCCACGCAGGCCTGGAGGAGATGGGAGACGCGCAAGCCCTTCTGGTTCTGTTCCAGGAAGGCCTTGATGGCCATTTTCTTGGCGCGGCCGACGATGTTCTCGATCATCGCACCGGAATTGAAGTCCTTGAAGTACAGGACTTCCTTGTCGCCATTGGCGTACGTGACTTCCAGGAAGCGATTCTCCTCGGACTCCGCGTACATCGCCTCGACCACGGACTGGATCATGGCGTCGACCGTCGAGGACTTGTCGCTGCCGTGCTCGGCGAGGTCGTCGGCGTGCAGCGGGAGCCGCTCGGTCAGGTACTTGCCGAAGATGTCCTTGGCCGCCTCGGCGTCCGGGCGCTCGATCTTGATCTTCACGTCGAGTCGTCCGGGCCGCAGGATGGCCGGGTCGATCATGTCCTCGCGGTTGGAGGCGCCGATGACGATGACGTTCTCCAGGCCCTCGACGCCGTCGATCTCGGCGAGGAGCTGGGGGACGATGGTGTTCTCGACATCGGAGCTGACGCCCGAGCCGCGGGTGCGGAAGAGCGACTCCATCTCGTCGAAGAAGACGATGACCGGGGTGCCCTCGCTGGCCTTCTCACGGGCACGCTGGAAGACCAAGCGGATGTGCCGCTCGGTCTCGCCGACGTACTTGTTGAGCAGCTCGGGGCCCTTGATGTTGAGGAAGTAGCTCTTGCCGGCGGGCTGTCCGGTGACCTCCGCGACCTTCTTGGCAAGGGAGTTGGCGACCGCCTTGGCGATCAGCGTCTTGCCGCAGCCGGGCGGGCCGTAGAGCAGTACGCCCTTGGGCGGGCGCAGCTCGTGTTCCTTGAACAGGTCCGGATACAGGTACGGGAGCTCCACGGCGTCGCGGATGCTCTCGATCTGGCCGCCGAGGCCGCCGATCTTGTCGTAGCTGATGTCGGGGACTTCTTCGAGGACCAGCTCTTCGACCTCGCTCTTGGGCACGACCTCGTAGACGTAGCCGGAGCGGGGTTCGAGGAGCAGGGCGTCCCCGGGTCGGATGGTGATGTCCTCGGTGAGCAGGGGCTCGGCGAGGCGCACCACGCGCTCCTCGTCGGTGTGCCCGACCACCAGGGCGCGTTCGCCGTCCTCGAGTATCTCCTTGAGCGTCACGATGTCGCCGACGCGTTCGAAGGCCATTGCCTCGACCACGTTGAGCGCCTCGTTGAGCATCAGTTCCTGGCCGCGCCTGAGCTCGTCGAGCGGGACGCTGGGGCTGACGTTCACCCGGAGCTTGCGGCCCCCGGTGAAGATGTCGGCCGTGCCGTCCTCGTTGGCCAAGAGGAAGACGCCGAATCCGGCCGGGGGCTGGGCGAGGCGGTCCACCTCCTCCTTGAGGGCCACGATCTGGTCACGGGCCTCACGGAGTGTGTTGGCGAGCCGTTCATTTTGCGCGGAAACGCCGGCCAGGTTGGTCTGCAGCTCGACGATCCGCTCTTCGAGAATCCTCGTATGACGCGGAGAGTCGGCGAGCTTGCGGCGCAGGACGGCGATTTCCTGCTCGAGATAGGCAATCTGACCGGAAGGGTCCTCGGACCCTCGTCCCGGGCGGATGCCGCGGTTGATGTCGTCGTCGTGGGCTGCCACGGTCCTCACCTCCTCCAAGGGGAGCTGGACGCTTCCAGACCCTACCTGGGTGGGTGCCGATTGAAACCCCTAGATCACAAAGACCGACGGGGTGTGTCCGATCTTCACCCTTGCGCTCTCCCTCACGCCAGGGGAATACCCACCTGAAGTCCGTGGAAAGCGGGCGGTTGTAAGGTCGAAGTGTTCAACACCCGTCAGAGCTGGCCCGATTTGCCCCTTATACGGACTGCTCGGCGCAGCGAGACGACAGGGAGACAGCGGTGCAGGACCAGGGCAGTGCGCAGGCGACCGAGGATGTCGATCTCGAGGTCTGGATCGATCAGGAACTGTGCACGGGCGACGGAATCTGTGTGCAATACGCCCCCGAGGTCTTTGAACTGGACATCGACGGGCTTGCTTACGTGAAGGGTTCGGACGACGAACTCCTGCAGCAGCCGGGGGCGGTGACGCCGGTTCCGCTGACGCTGCTCACCGATGTCACGGATTCCGCGAAGGAGTGCCCGGGCGACTGCATCCATGTGCGTCGGGTTTCGGACAAGGTGGAGATCTACGGTCCGGACGCGGAGTAAGGATCCGACAGCGTCGGGTGAGAAAGACCCCGGGCCCGGAGCGCCGTGAACGGCGTTCCGGGCCCTTGTGCGTCGCGGTGTACGACGCATCGTGTGGATCCGGTCACACGCTGTCGGCCCGGTCCGGGTCGGTGCGCTGGAAGGTGCCGTCGTGCCAGCGCCAGCTCGCCCGCTCCGTGACGTCGGGGCAGCAACTGGGCACGTCCGGCGAGGAGTAGCCGCGCAGGGTGGCCAGTACGGCGCCGTGGCGGATCGTCAACTCACCTGCGTTCCGGCGGTCCTTGGGGTCCACGAGCGTGGCCACCACGCGCGGGGGCGCACCGGTGTCGGCGGACCGGGTGAGTACGTAGACGCCGTCGGGCGGGTTGCCGGAGCCCGCGTCGCAGCGCACCGCCACGACCGTTTCGGGTCTGCCGTCGCCGTCGAGGTCGCCGGCGGCCCGGTGGTGGACCTTGGCGCCGACGGTGCCGCAGTCGAGCGGGAAGCTCACGCCCGCCGGATCGGGCGCGGGCGCGGGGGCGCTCTGCGTGCCGACGGAGGACTTGCCGGGACGGGCAGGCTGAGCCGCCGTCGCGTCGTCGGGCTGCAGGAACGAGGAGCCTGCGACGACCGCGGCGAGGGCGGCTGCGGTGGCGACCCAGTGGATGGGCCTGGTGGTGGTGTGTGCGAGTTCCGGGACGGCGGATTGCTGCACTAGGAGCGTCTCCTGTGGGCTGTGCCGGGTTCGGGGGGATGGCAGGCATGGTGCCACAGGTCACACTTGGCCGGAACGGCGGGGTCGCACTCGGTTTGACCGGAGGGCGCACGTGGGGGCGCGCGCCGTCAACGCGCGGGCCCCGTGCCCGAGTTCATCGCGTGGGCGTGAACTCCGGTACGGGGCCCGGGAGTTGGGTGCGAGCGCCGGTCAGCGCGGTACGCCTCCGTCGGCGTTGGGGCCGGCGTAGTCCTCGCCGTAGGCGCCCTTGGCGGGGCGGCGACGGCGCATCGGGGGTTCTACTCCGTCGGCGAGTCGGCGGGCGGTGAGCAGGAATCCGGTGTGGCCGATCATGCGGTGATCGGGCCGGACCGCGAGGCCCTCGATGTGCCAGTTGCGGATCATCGACTCCCAGGCGGTCGGCTCGTTGAAGCAGCCGATCTCGCGGATGGATTCGACGGTGCGCGCGAGCTGGGTGGTGGTGGCGACGTAGCAGCACAGGATGCCGCCCGGGACCAGCGCCTTGGAGACCGCCTCCAGGCACTCCCAGGGCGCGAGCATGTCGAGGATGACCCGGTCGACGTCGGTGTCGCTGAGGTTGTCCTGGAGGTCGCCGACGGTCAGCTGCCAGGCCGGGTGCGGACCGCCGAAGTAGCGCTCGACGTTCTGCTGGGCGATCTCCGCGAAGTCGGCCCGGCGCTCGTAGCTGTGCAGCATGCCCTGGTCGCCGATGGCCCGCAGCAGGAAGCTGCTCAGCGAGCCGGAGCCGACACCCGCCTCCACCACGCGCGCGCCGGGGAAGATGTCGGCGAAGGACAGGATCTGCCCCGCGTCCTTGGGGTAGACCACGGCGGCACCGCGGGGCATGGACAGGACATAGTCGGGGAGCAGGGGACGCAGCGCCAGATAGGCCACGTTCCCCGTGGTGCGGACAACACTGCCCTCGGGAGCGCCGATCAGCTCGTCGTGCGGGAAGGAACCCTTGTGGGTGTGGAAATTCTTCCCGGCCTCGAGCGTGAACGTGTAGTGGCGTCCCTTGGGGTCGGTCAGCTGTACCTGGTCCCCGACTTCGAAGGGCCCGCGACGGCGGGCGGCACCGGTCGGTTCGGACATGTGCCCAGCCTACCTTTCGGCCGGGCGGGCGCCGACCACACGTACGGAGGACCCGGTCAGCCGCGGTCCGCCCGCGTCGGCGGTGCTCCCGGGGCGGCCGCGGCGCCGGATCAGTTGGGCCGGGCCATCGCCTTGACGAACGCGCGCTCGACGTCGGCCGCGGACAGTACGCCGAAGATCTCGCCGGACTCCTCCACGACCAGGTACTCGGAGGCCGGGGTCGCGCGCAGCACGTCGAGGAGTTCCTCGCCCGCCAGCTCGGCGGAGACCAGCATGCCCTCGGTGATGTCCTGGGCGAGGGTGCCGACCGCGACCCAGGGGCGCCGGTGCTGTGGGACGCCGACGATGGCCGCCTCGCGGACCAGGGCGCGGGGCTCGCCGCCCGGGTCGACGACGACCAGGGCGCGGGCGCCGGACTCGTTGGCGCGGCGCAGTGCTTCGGACAGCGGGGTGGCGTACTCGACGGGTACGGCCCGCCGGGTCAGGGTGCGGGCACGCAGCTCGGGCAGGTGCTCGCGCAGCCGCGCCATGCGCAGGCTGTTCCCCGCGCCGGTCCAGATGATCCCGGCCAGGATGGCGGCGAGCAGCGCGTCGGTGAGGGTGTTCCAGCCGCCGAAGTCGGTCTCGCCGCCGACGCCTCCGTACTGGGTGAGCAGCGGCAGCCCGATGAGGACCGAGACGGCCAGGGCGCGGCCCACCCAGGCGGCGGCCACGGTGCCGCTCATCGGGTTGCCGGTGAGTTTCCAGATCACCGCGCGCAGCATCCGGCCGCCGTCGAGCGGGAGACCGGGCAGCAGGTTGAAGGCGGCGACCAGGAGGTTGGAGATCATCAGGCCAGCGAGCAGCACGCCGGGGACGGTGTCGGATTCGACGGTCAGCATGCCGAGGTAGAACACACCCGCGAGCACGAGCGAGAGCAGCGGTCCGACGAAGGCGAGCACGAACTCGCGGCCCGGCGTCTCCGACTCCTTCTCGATCTCGGACACACCGCCGAAGAACTGCAACTGGATGCGGCGTACGGGAAGTTCGAAGCGCAGCGCCGCGACCGTGTGCGCGAGTTCGTGGACGAGCACCGAGGCGTAGAAGGCGACGGCGAAGAAGAGCGAGACGAGGTAGCGGGCGTTGCCCAGTTCGGGCAGTACGCGCTCCAGTTGGTCGCCGAAGACCCAGGTGATCAGCACGGCCACCAGGAACCAGCTCGGGGCGACATAGACCGGCACGCCGAACGGACGGCCCATCAGGATGCCGCCGCCGGGCTCGGGGCGACGCGGCGGGATGCGTCCGCCGGACCCGCTCTGGGCGCGGGTGCGGCCGGGCTTCCGGGCGTCGTGCGCGGAGGGGGCGGGGTGGGTGGGGGGTGCGGGGTGCTGGGGCGTGGGGTGCGGGGGTTGTCCGGTGCCGTAGGGCGCGTCGGCGCCCGGCTTTTCGGTGTCGGTCTTCTCGGCGTCGGTCTTCTCGGTGCCGGTCTTCTCGGTGCCGGTCTTCTCGGTCGCGAACTTCTCTGCTCGGGTCTGCTCGGCTCGGGTCTGCTCGGCGGCGGCTTTCTCGGCCTCTGCCTGCTTCGCCGTTCCGTTCCCGTTCCCGTTCTCGGCCTCGTTCCCGTGCTCGGCCTCGGCCACGTGGGCCTTCTCGGCGTCGGCCTTCTCGGCGTCGGTCTTCTTTACGTCGGCCTTCGCGTCCCGGGCTCCATTGGCTCCGCCGGACCCGCTGTCCGTCGGCTCGGCTGGGGCGGGCTCCGCCCGCACCGTCTCGTCGCGGGACTGTTCGGCGGGTGCGTCGGGTGCGTCGGCCGGTGGCGTCGGGGCCCCGGTGGGTGCCGGGCCGTCGGCGGGCGGGGTGGTCCGCGGATCGGGTGCGGAGCCCGCGGAGGCGGTGTCGGAGCCGTCCGACTCGGTGGGCCCGTCGCGGTCGTCCGCGCCGCGGCCGCCGGTGTACGGCTGCCCACTCTCGTCCACTCTGTCCCCTAGTTCGAAATGCAACTCTCACTCTGATCATGCAGGGCGAGAGGGTCCGTCGTCGATGGTATGCGTCCGTTGTCGGTGGCGGGCCGTAGGGTCTGGCCCATGGAAATCAGTGCCGAGGGTGCGGTCACTGCCGTGCGTCCCAGCTCGCTCTCGCCTTCCCGGGCAAGCGACTTCATGCAGTGCCCGCTGCTGTACCGCTTCCGGGTGATCGACCGGCTGCCGGAGAAGCCGAGCGAGGCGGCCACCCGGGGCACTCTCGTACACGCGGTCCTGGAGAGACTCTTCGACGCGCCCGCGGGCGAGCGCACGGCGCCGCGCGCCAAGTCCCTGATCCCCGGGCAGTGGGACCGGCTGCGCGAGTCGCGGCCCGAACTGGTGGAGCTCTTCGAGCAGGACCCGGAGGGCGAGCGGCTCGCGCGCTGGCTCGGCGAGGCCGAGCGGCTGGTGGAGCGCTGGTTCACGCTGGAGGACCCGACCCGGCTGGAACCGGCCGAGCGTGAACTCTTCGTCGAGGCAGAGCTGTCGACGGGGCTGAAGCTGCGCGGCATCATCGACCGGGTCGACGTCGCGCCCACCGGCGAGGTGCGCATCGTGGACTACAAGACCGGCAAGGCGCCGCGCCCCGAGTACGCCGAGGGCGCCCTGTTCCAGATGAAGTTCTACGCGCTGGTCGTCTGGCGGCTCAAGGGGCTGGTGCCGCGTCGGCTGCAACTGGTCTACCTGGGCAGCGGCGACATCCTGACCTACGACCCCGTGGTCGCCGACCTGGAACGCGTGGAGCGCAAACTGCACGCCCTGTGGGAGGCGATCCGGCTGGCCACCGAGACCGGCGAGTGGCGTCCCCGGCCGACCAAGCTGTGCGGCTGGTGCGACCATCAGGCGGTCTGTCCGGAGTTCGGCGGCACTCCCCCGCCGTACCCCCTTCCAGTGAGGGCGGACGCCACGGACCCCGCCCCGCAAGGCAGAATGATCGCGGGCTAGCAAAAGGAGACTCACGTGGCCATCCGCGTCCTACTGGTCGACGACCAGCCGCTGCTGCGCACCGGTTTCCGGATGATTCTGGAGGCCGAGCAGGATCTGGCGGTCGTCGGTGAGGCCGGCGACGGCCTCCAGGCTCTCGACCAGGTGCGTGCCCTGCAGCCCGATGTCGTGCTGATGGACATCCGGATGCCGCGCATGGACGGCGTCGAGGCCACCCGGCAGATCACCGGTCCCGGCCGGGACGGTCCGGCCAAGGTCCTGGTCCTGACCACCTTCGACCTCGACGAGTACGTGGTGGAGGCGCTGCGCGCGGGGGCCAGCGGCTTTCTGCTCAAGGACGCCCCGGCCAACGAACTGGTGCAGGCGATCCGGGTGGTCGCCGACGGCGAGGCGATGCTGGCGCCGAGCATCACCCGGCGGCTCCTGGACAAGTACGCGGGTCATCTGCCGTCCGGCGACGAGCCGGTGCCCGACACCCTCAACACCCTCACCGAGCGCGAGGTCGAGGTCCTGAAGCTGGTCGCGCGCGGCCTGTCGAACGCCGAGATCGCCGCCGACCTCTTCGTCAGCGAGACCACCGTCAAGACCCACGTGGGCCACGTACTGACCAAGCTCGGTCTGCGCGACCGTGTACAGGCGGCCGTCTACGCCTACGAGAGCGGACTGGTGCGCCCCGGCGCACAGTGACCACCGCCTGATCGTTGCCCGGACCGGCCGGGACACACACGGGCCCCGGCGCGAAACCGCGCCGGGGCCCGTGGTGCGTCCGCCGTGTGTCGGTCGCTCGTACGTCAGGCACTCGTACGTCAGGCGCTCGTACGTCAGGCACTCACCGGTCAGTCGCTCACGCCGCGGTTCAGCTCCCAAAGCTGAAGTACGGACGAGGAGTTGAGGGCCCATTCGACGCCCTGGATGTCGTCGCGCGCGGCCGCGTACTGCTTGCCCTGCCACAGCGGGAGCACCGGGACGTCCCGGGCGACGATGTCCTGGATGCGCTCCAGGCTGCCGGTCGCGCCGATCCGGTCGGGCTCGCGCCTTGAGGCGGGGATGAGCTCCTCGCGGATCTCGGGGTTGGCATACGGGGTGCCGAGGAAGTTGTCCTCGTCGAGGAAGGGGGCGAGGAAGTTGTCGGCGTCGGGGAAGTCGGGGAACCAGCCCATGCCGTAGACCGCGTACTCGCCGTCGAGCTGGCGGGGGCGGTACTTGCTCCAGGGGGTGCCCTTGATCTTCACGTCGAAGAGGCCGTCGGCGTTCAACTGGTCACGCAGGACCTCGAATTCCTTCTTCATCGCCGGGCCGTAGTGGTCCGTCGTGTAGTGCAGCGTGAGCCGGACCGGGGTGTCGATCCCGGCCGCGCGCAGCGTCTGGCGCGCCTTGTCCTGGCTCGGCCTGCCGTACCGGTTGAAGAAGGCGTTCGAGTGGCCGGTGATGGAGGCCGGGACCAGCGAGTAGAGGGGTTCGGCGGTGCTGCCGTACACCTTGGACGCCAGCTCGCCGCGGTCGACGAGCTGGGCCATCGCCTGGCGTACGGCCGTGTCGCGCACGGCGGGCGCGTCGGTGTCGAAGGCGAGGTAGCGGATCTCCAGGCCGGGCAGCTCGACCAGGTTGATGTCCCGGGTCGCGACGGAGAGGTCGCGGATCTGCTCGGGCGACATGGTGCGGGTCATCATGTCGATGTCGCCGGACTTCAGGGCACTGCCCATCCGCTCGGCGGTCGGGAACGAGCGCAGTTCGACCTTCTCGTTCTTCGGGGTGAGCCGCCCCTTGTAACGCGGGTTGCGGGTCAGCACGGCCTTGACCAGAGCGCCGTCCTTGACCTCGGGCTTGAGCGTGTACGGGCCCGAGCCGCTGATGTCGAAGCCGGGCCGCAGCCGGTTCTTCGGGTACCGGGAGGGCTGGACGATGGCCGCGGCGGGGGTGGCGAGCTTGTGCGGGAAGGTGGCGTCGGCCGTGTTGAGGTGGAAGATCACCTTGTCCTTGCCCTGCGTCTCGACGGTGTCGATGCTCGACAGCAGGGCGAGGGGGCCGGTCTCGCTCTTGATGCTCCGCACGCGGTCGATCGAGTACTTGACGTCCTGCGCGGTGACCGGGCTGCCGTCGGAGAACTGCAGGCCGGAACGGAGGGTGCAGACGTAGCGCTCGTTGCCGGTGTCGGTGAACTCGCAGCTCTTGGCGGCCTCGGGCTTGGGTTCGCCGTCGCCGCGGGGCATCGCCATCAGCGTCTGCACGGTCTGCCGCAGGACGTTCCAGGTGGCGGAGTCGTAGGCGAAGGCGGGGTCGAACGGGGCGGGCGCGTCCTTGGATATCGCGAACCGGTCGGTGGTGCCCACGACGATGGCGTCGTCGCTGTCGCCTCCGCCGGAGCCGCCGCAGGCGGCGAGGCCGGAGGCCAGCAGGCCCACGACGGCCGACAGCACCAGGGTCTTACGGTTCATGCGTGCGGTTCTCCCCAACTGGGTTCCCCGGGGCCTCTTCGGCAGCGGGGGTCGGCCGCCGTGGGGCGCTCGGGGGGTGTGGCGTGGTTCTCGTGGCCGACACTAGCGGCCGCGGACCGACCCGCGGACGCGGTGCGGGACGGACGGCGGTTACCCAGCGGCACGGCTCCGGGACGGTACGAGAGACCGGTTCGGGCAGCTTTCGAACACAGAGGCACCAAACGGGACACAACGCGCATCGGACGGCCAATGGGGGCTTGCGCGCAGGGGAACAGAACGCCACCGAACCGGCCCTCCCGTGGCGAACCTCACAGTTCGCCGTACTGGGTCATCCGGCCGGAAAACGCCGCCGGGTCACGCCCTCGCGGGGCCCAGTTGCACACCTGTGCGTATGGACTCCCCTACGGCGTCAGAGCCGCATCCGCGCGCGCAGGAAATCGAGGTCGACCTCTTCCAGGGAGGAGACCACCGTGCGGCCCGCGGCGGGCGCGATGGGCGCCACGGAGGGCACCGCGACGACCCGGCAGCCCGCCGCCTCGGCGGAGGCCACTCCGGTCGCGGTGTCCTCGATGACCGCGCACCGGGTCGGGTCGGCGCCCAGACCGGCGGCCGCGAGCAGATACGGGTCGGGGAACGGCTTGGTGCGCTCGACCTCGTCACCGGCCACCGTCAGGGCGAAGTTCGAGGCGCCGAGCGAGCGCAGCACCCGGTCGATGATGCGGCGGTGCGAGGCGGAGACCAGGGCGGTGGGGATCCGGTTCGCGGCCAGTTCCGAGAGCAGCCGCTTGGCGCCCGGCATCAGCGGCAGGGTGCGGCTGATGCGGTCCTCGAATCCGTCGTTGAGCAGCACGACCAGCTCGTCCAGGGTGACGTCGGCGCCGGTGGCCTCGATCAGGAAGCCCGCGCTGCGGCTCATCGGGCCGCCCACCACGACCTGGCGCCAGGCCTCGTCGAGCCGGTGTCCGAGCCGGGCGAAGACCTCCACCTCGGCGTCCCACCAGAAACCCTCGGTGTCCACCAGGGTGCCGTCCATGTCGAGAAGCACCGCTTGCAGCGCGGAGCCGTCGGACTGCCGCACGCCGAGAGCCGGGACGGTACTGGTCAAGCCGCTCACCACTTTCCGTGAGGGACGGGCAGGCCGGCCACCGCGTCCGTGAGAACGACGGGCGACCGGCCTGTTCTGGACCGACCAGTGTACGGCGGAACCGGCGCCGCTCGCCGTACGGCGAGCGGCGCCGCGGTTACCTGCCCCTGAATCCGGGGGCGGTACGAGTGCCTCGGCGGGCGCTCAGCGGGCGTTGAAGTACTTCGCCTCGGGGTGGTGGATGACGATGGCGTCGGTGGACTGCTCGGGGTGGAGCTGGAACTCCTCCGAGAGCTCCACGCCGATCCGCTCGGGTTCGAGCAGCTGGGCGATCTTGGCGCGGTCCTCCAGGTCGGGGCAGGCGCCGTAGCCGAGCGAGAAGCGCGCGCCGCGGTACTTCAGCGCGAACATGTCCTCCATGGCATCCGGGTCCTCGCCCGCGAAGCCGAGTTCGGAGCGCACCCGCGCGTGCCAGTACTCGGCCAGCGCCTCCGCCAACTGCACGGACAGGCCGTGCAGTTCGAGGTAGTCGCGGTAGGAGTCGGCGGCGAACAGCTCGGCGGTCGCCCCGCCGATCTTCGAGCCGACGGTGACCACCTGGAAGCCGACGACGTCCTGCTCGCCGGAGTCCTCGGCGCGGAAGAAGTCGGCCAGGCACAGGCGGCGGCCGCGGCGCTGGCGCGGGAAGGTGAAGCGGGTCCGCTCGGAGCCGTCCTCGCCGAGGACGATCAGGTCGTCGCCCTTGGAGACACAGGGGAAGTAGCCGTAGACGACCGCGGCCTCCAGGAGGTTCTCCCGCTGGAGCTTGTCCAGCCAGCCGCGCAGCCGGGGACGGCCCTCGCTCTCGACCAGTTCCTCGTACGTGGGGCCTTCGCCGGTGCGGGCCTGCTTGAGCCCCCACTGGCCCTTGAAGAGGGCGCCCTCGTCGAGCCAGGAGGCGTAGTCGGCGAGCTGGATTCCCTTGACCACGCGGGTGCCGCTGAACGGCGGCTCGGGCACCGGGTTGTCGGTGGCCACGTCGGAGCGGGCGGGGCCCTCGTCGGGGCGCTCCTCGACGACGGTGGCCGCCGCCCTCACGCGGCGCTGCTTCAGTTCCGGGAGCTGGGCGCCGGGCACGCCGCGCTTGACGGCGATCAGGGCGTCCATCAGGCGCAGGCCCTCGAAGGCGTCCCGGGCGTAGCGGACCTCGCCCTGGTAGATCTCGTGCAGGTCCTGCTCCACGTAGGCCCGGGTGAGGGCGGCGCCGCCGAGGATGACGGGGAAGTCCGTCGCCATGCCGCGCTGGTTCAGCTCCTCCAGGTTCTCCTTCATGATCACCGTGGACTTGACCAGGAGACCCGACATGCCGATCACGTCGGCGCTGTGCTCCTCGGCGGCGTCCAGGATCGCCGCGACGGGCTGCTTGATGCCGAGGTTGACGACGTTGTAGCCGTTGTTGGACAGGATGATGTCCACGAGGTTCTTGCCGATGTCGTGGACGTCGCCGCGCACCGTGGCGAGCACGATGGTGCCCTTGCCCTGGGCGTCGGACTTCTCCATGTGCGGTTCGAGGTGGGCCACCGCGGTCTTCATGACCTCGGCGGACTGGAGCACGAACGGCAGCTGCATCTGGCCGGAGCCGAACAGCTCGCCGACGACCTTCATGCCGTTCAGGAGCGTCTCGTTGACGATGTCGAGGGCGGGGCGGGTGGTGAGCGCCTCGTCGAGGTCGGCCTCCAGACCGTTGCGCTCGCCGTCGATGATGCGCCGCTCCAGGCGCTCGCCGAGCGGCAGGGCGGCGAGTTCCTCGGCCTTGCCCGCCTTCATCGACTTGGTGTCGACGCCCTCGAACAGTTCCAGGAGCCGCTGCAGCGGGTCGTAGCCCTCCTCGCGGCGGTCGTAGATCAGATCGAGGCAGGTCTTGACCTGCTCCTCCTCGAGCCGGGCGATCGGCAGGATCTTGCTGGCGTGGACGATCGCCGAGTCGAGCCCGGCCTTCACGCACTCGTCCAGGAAGACCGAGTTGAGCACCAGGCGGGCGGCCGGGTTCAGGCCGAAGGAGATGTTGGACAGGCCGAGGGTGGTCTGTACGTCGGGGTGGCGGCGCTTGAGTTCGCGGATGGCCTCGATGGTGTTGACGCCGTCCTTGCGGGACTCCTCCTGACCGGTGCAGATGGTGAAGGTCAGGGTGTCGATGAGGATGTCCGACTCGTGGATGCCCCAGTTCCCGGTGAGGTCGTCGATGATCCGCTCGGCGATGGCGACCTTGTGCTCGGCGGTGCGGGCCTGGCCCTCCTCGTCGATGGTCAGGGCCATCAGCGCGGCGCCGTGCTCCTGGGCCAGCGCGGTCACCCGGGCGAAGCGCGACTCGGGGCCGTCGCCGTCCTCGTAGTTGACGGAGTTGATGACCGCACGGCCGCCGAGCTTCTCCAGGCCGGCCTGGATCACGTCGACCTCGGTGGAGTCGAGCACGATCGGCAGCGTGGAGGCGGTGGCGAAGCGTCCGGCGAGCTCGCGCATGTCGGCGACGCCGTCCCGGCCGACGTAGTCGACGCACAGGTCGAGCATGTGCGCGCCCTCGCGGATCTGCTCGCGCGCCATCTCCACGCAGTCGTCCCAGCGGCCCTCCAGCATGGCCGTACGGAACTTCTTGGAGCCGTTGGCGTTGGTGCGCTCGCCGATGGCCAGGTACGCGGTGTCCTGGCGGAACGGCACGGTCTGGTAGAGCGAGGCGGCGCCGGGCTCCGGGCGCGGGCTGCGCTCGGTGGGCACCGCGCCGCGCACCCGCTCCACCACCTGGCGCAGGTGCTCGGGGGTGGTGCCGCAGCAGCCGCCGACCAGCGACAGGCCGTACTCGCGCACGAAGGTCTCCTGCGCGTCGGCGAGTTCGGGGGCGGTCAGCGGGTAGTGCGCGCCGTTCTTGCCGAGGACCGGCAGTCCGGCGTTCGGCATACAGGCCAGCGGCACCCTGGAGTGCCGGGCGAGGTAGCGCAGGTGCTCGCTCATCTCGGCCGGTCCGGTGGCGCAGTTGAGGCCGATCATGTCGATGCCCAGCGGTTCCAGGGCGGTGAGCGCGGCGCCGATCTCGGAGCCGAGGAGCATGGTGCCGGTGGTCTCGACGGTGACCGAGCAGATGACCGGCAGGTCGGCGCCGGTGGCGTCCAGGGCCCGGCGCGCGCCGAGGATGGCGGCCTTGGTCTGGAGCAGGTCCTGGGTGGTCTCCACCAGGAGGGCGTCCGCGCCGCCCGCGATCATGCCCTCGGCGTTCTGCTGGTAGGCGTCGCGCAGCAGGGTGTACGGGGCGTGGCCCAGCGTCGGCAGCTTGGTGCCGGGGCCCATGGAGCCGAGCACCCAGCGCTGCTGTCCGGTGGACACGGTGAACTCGTCGGCGACCTCGCGGGCGATGCGCACCCCGGCCTCGGACAGTTCGTAGACGCGCTCGGGGATGTCGTACTCGCCGAGCGCGGCGTGGTTGGCGCCGAAGGTGTTGGTCTCGACGCAGTCGACGCCGACGGCGAAGTACTCCTCGTGCACCGAGCGCACGATGTCGGGCCGGGTGACGTTGAGGATCTCGTTGCAGCCCTCGAGGTCCTGGAAGTCCTCCAGGGTCGGGTCCTGGGCCTGCAGCATGGTGCCCATCGCGCCGTCGGCGACGACGACACGGGTGGCCAGCGCCTCGCGGAAGGCGGCGATGCGCGCACGGCTGTCGGAGGGGTCGGCCGGAGGGGTCGGCAACGAGGCCATGAGAATGCTCCCTGGGATGCGACGGCTGTCGGCTTTGCGGCTCCCTTCGGGGGAGGCGCACCGGGCCAGCCTAACCATGCCGGGGGCGCGCGCGTCAGGGCGTCCGGTGTACGGACGTGTCGGCTCCGCCCCGTAACCCCTGGTCGGCGGGGGGAAACCGGCTGTGGGAACCTGCGGACCCGCGAGCGGCGGGCGCGGCCCGACACCTGGGGTGTCCGTGTATTGGCGGCAGGTCGGTAAAGGCCGATAGTGTTCAGCATTGCCGAACAGTACGGAACGGAACCGAACGGCTTTGCCCGTTCACCCACTTCAGCCGTCCGCACATCAGGCCGTCCGAGAGCCGAGGGGAGCTTGTGCATGGCCCGCAACATCCAGTCGCTGGAGCGCGCCGCCGCCATGATGCGTCTGCTCGCGGGCGGCGAGCGCAGGCTCGGCCTGTCCGACATCGCCGCCTCGCTCGGCCTCGCCAAGGGCACCGCGCACGGCATTCTGCGCACCCTCCAGGCGGAGGGCTTCGTCGAGCAGGACGCCGCCTCCGGCCGCTACCAGCTCGGCGCGGAGCTGTTGCGCCTGGGCAACAGCTATCTCGACGTCCACGAACTGCGCGCCCGCGCCCTGGTGTGGACCGACGACCTGGCCAGGGCCAGCGGCGAGAGCGCCTACGTCGGCGTGCTGCACCAGCAGGGCGTACTGATCGTCCACCATGTCTTCCGGCCGGACGACAGCCGCCAGGTCCTGGAGGTCGGCGCCATGCAGCCGCTGCACTCCACGGCGCTCGGCAAGGTGCTCGCCGCCTACGATCCGGTGGCGCACAGCGAGCTGGTCGAGTCCGAACGCGGCACCTTCACCGTGCACACGGTCGGCGACCTGACCCGGATCGAGGCCGCTCTGGACCTCACCCGGGCCCGCGGCTACGCCACCGACATCGAGGAGACCTGGGAGGGCGTCGCCTCGGTGGCCGCTCCCATCCACGATCGCCGCCGGATGCCGGTCGGCGCGGTCGGTATCACCGGCGCCGTGGAGCGCGTCTGCCGCGACGCGGACCCGCGACCCGAACTCGTCGCGGCGGTACGCGACTGCGCCCGCGCCGTGTCCCGGGATCTGGGCGCCAGCCGCTTCTAGGCGGCACCGCGCCCCGCCTTCCGCCCGTTCGAGACCGGGCGAGCCCCTGCCCGGGCGCCCCCCGCTCCTGCCCGTGCGAGGCCCCCGCCGCACGGTCGCCACCCCCTGCCCGGCCCCCTCGGCACAGCCCTCCCCCACCGCCCCTCGGCACGGCTGCGCAACAAGGCCCTCGATCGCGGCAATGTCGATCAATAACGATCGGAGATCCGATCAACCCGAGGGCTCCCGGTCTCTTGACGTGTCGCCGATCCCACAGCGAGACTCCCGCCCAACGGTCGGCATTGTCGAACACCTTGCGGCAATAGGCGCTAGAGTGTGGCAAGGCCAAGGGCCGGCACGCCCTCACCCGAGGGCACGGACCACCGGTGGGACCCGGGGTTCGCCTTCCCCTGGACGAAGGACAAGGAGTCGCGGGTGTCCAACTCCGACATCTTCACCGGCGAGGTCATCGGGACCGCCGTACTCATCCTGCTCGGCGGCGGTGTCTGCGCCGCCGTCACGCTCAAGCACTCCAAGGCGCGCAACGCGGGCTGGCTCGCGATCACCTTCGGCTGGGGCTTCGCGGTGCTCACCGCCGCCTATCTGGCCGGCGGCGTCTCCGGCGCCCACCTCAACCCGGCGGTCACCGTCGGGCTCGCGATCGAGGGCGGCACCGAGTGGGGCGACGTCCCGCTGTACCTGGCCTCGCAGCTCCTCGGCGCGATGATCGGCGCCGCACTGGTCTGGATCACGTACTACGGACAGTTCCAGGCGCATCTGACCGACCCGGAGATCCTCACGGCGCAGCCGGCCGAGGAGGGCATGGTGGACCGCAAGACCGAACCCGCCGCAGGCCCGGTCCTCGGCATCTTCTCCACCGGCCCGGAGATCCGGCACACGGTGCAGAACCTCGCCACCGAGATCATCGCCACCGCCGTCCTGGTCCTCGCCATCCTCACGCAGGGCCTCAACGCCGAGGGCGAGGGCCTGGGCATCCTCGGCGCGCTGATCACGTCCTTCGTGGTGGTCGGCATCGGCCTCTCGCTCGGCGGCCCGACCGGGTACGCCATCAACCCGGTACGCGACCTCGGCCCCCGCATCGTGCACAGCGTGCTCCCGCTGCCCAACAAGGGCGGCTCGGACTGGGGCTACGCCTGGATACCGGTCGTCGGCCCGCTCATCGGCGGCGCCCTGGCAGGCGGGCTCTACGAACTCGCCTTCGCCTGACCCGTTTCCGTATCGCGTACGCACCCGCCCTCCCCACCGTCAGGAGCACACCGTGACCGACCAGACCGCGAGCCACTCGCACGGCACCGGCCCCTTCATCGCCGCCATCGACCAGGGCACCACGTCCAGCCGCTGCATCGTCTTCGACCGGGACGGACGCATCGTCTCGGTCGACCAGAAGGAACACGAGCAGATCTTCCCCAAGCCGGGCTGGGTCGAACACGACGCGGCGGAAATCTGGACCAACGTCCAGGAGGTCGTCGCCGGGGCGATCGCCAAGGCCGGGATCGGCCGCGCGGACATCAAAGCGATCGGCATCACCAACCAGCGCGAGACCACGGTCCTGTGGGACCGCAACACCGGTGAGCCGGTGCACAACGCGCTGGTCTGGCAGGACACCCGTACCGACGCCCTGTGCCGGGACCTCGGCCGCAACGTCGGCCAGGACCGCTTCCGCCGCGAGACCGGACTGCCGCTCGCGAGCTACTTCGCCGGGCCCAAGATCCGCTGGCTGCTCGACAACGTCGAGGGCCTGCGCGAGCGCGCCGAGGCGGGCGAGATCCTCTTCGGCACCATGGACTCCTGGGTCATCTGGAACCTGACCGGCGGCGCCCAGGGCGGCGTGCACGTCACCGACGTGACCAACGCCTCGCGCACCATGCTGATGAACCTGCACTCCCTGGAGTGGGACGACAAGATCCTCACCTCCATGGAGGTCCCGGCCGCCGTCCTGCCCGAGATCCGCTCCTCCGCCGAGGTCTACGGCGAGGTCAGCGGCGGCCGCCTCGGCGAGCTGCTCGGCGGCATCCCGGTCGCCTCGGCGCTCGGCGACCAGCAGGCGGCGCTGTTCGGCCAGACCTGTTTCGCCGAGGGCGAGGCCAAGTCGACGTACGGCACCGGCACCTTCATGCTGATCAACACCGGCGAGAAGATCATCAACTCCTACTCGGGCCTGCTGACCACGGTCGGCTACCGCATCGGCGACCAGAAGCCGGTGTACGCCCTGGAGGGATCGATCGCGGTCACCGGCTCGCTGGTGCAGTGGATGCGCGACCAGATGGGCCTGATCAAGTCGGCGGCCGAGATCGAGACGCTCGCCTCCTCGGTCGAGGACAACGGCGGCGCCTACTTCGTGCCCGCCTTCTCCGGTCTGTTCGCGCCCTACTGGCGCTCGGACGCCCGCGGCGTGATCGCCGGTCTCACCCGGTACGTGACCAAGGCGCACATCGCCCGCGCCGTCCTGGAGGCCACGGCCTGGCAGACCCGTGAGATCTCGGACGCGATGACCAAGGACTCCGGCGTCGAGCTGACCACGCTCAAGGTCGACGGCGGAATGACCTCCAACAACCTGCTGATGCAGACCCTTTCGGACTTCCTGGACGCGCCGGTGGTGCGTCCGATGGTGGCCGAGACGACCTGCCTCGGCGCCGCCTACGCCGCCGGTCTCGCCGTCGGCTTCTGGCCGGACACCGACGCGCTGCGCGCCAACTGGCGCCGGGCCGCCGAGTGGACCCCTCGTATGGACGCCGAGACCCGCGAGGGCGAGTACAAGAACTGGCTCAAGGCCGTGCAGCGGACCATGGGCTGGCTCGACGACGAGAGCTGACCTTCGGGGCGGCTGCTCAAGAGCACAAGAGGAGTTGGACACATGACCACCCTGCAGAGCGTCCCGTCCATCGGGGCGCAGCCGACTGCGGGTCCTCGCCCGGAGCGGGCCGAGACCCGGCAACGCCTGTCCACAACGACATACGACCTGTTGGTCATCGGCGGCGGCATCCTGGGCATCTCCACCGCCTGGCACGCCGCGCAGTCCGGTCTGCGGGTGGCCCTGGTGGACGCCGGCGACTTCGCCGGCGCCACCTCGTCCGCCTCGTCCAAGTTGCTGCACGGCGGCCTGCGTTACCTCCAGACGGGGGCGGTGAAGCTGGTCGCCGAGAACCACTTCGAACGCCGCGCCCTCTCGCGTCAGGTCGCCCCGCACCTCGCCAACCCGCTCACCTTCTACCTGCCCGTGTACAAGGGCGGCCCGCACGGTGCCGCCAAGCTCGGCGCCGGTGTCTTCGCGTACTCCGCGCTGTCCGCCTTCGGCGACGGCGTCGGCCATCTGCTGAGCCCGTCCAAGGCCCACCAGGACGTGCCGGAGCTGCGCACCGAGGGCCTGAAGGCCGTCGCGGTCTACGGCGACGACCAGATGAACGACGCCCGGATGGCGATGATGACGGTGCGCGCGGCAGTGACCGCGGGCGCCGTCGTCCTCAACCACGCCGAGGTCACCGGGCTGCGCTTCACCCGTGGCCAGGTCACCGGCGCCGAGCTGCGGGACCGGGTCGACGGCAGCGAGTTCGGTGTCGACGCGCACATCGTCCTCAACGCCACCGGCCCCTGGGTGGACCACCTGCGACGGATGGAGGACCCGGCCGCGGCCCCCTCGATCCGGCTCTCCAAGGGCGCCCACCTGATCCTCAAGCGCACCTCCCAGTGGCGCGCGGCCCTGGCCACCCCGATCGACAAGTACCGCATCACCTTCGCCCTGCCGTGGGAGGACATGCTCCTGCTCGGCACCACCGACGAGGAGTACGAGGGCGACCCGGCCGATGTCGCGGTGACCGAGGCCGACATCGCCCAGATCCTCGACGAGGCGTCCTTCTCGGTGCGCGACCGGCAGCTCCAGCGGGATCTGATCACCTACTCGTACGCCGGTCTGCGGGTGCTGCCGGGCGGTCCCGGCGACACCTCGAAGGCCAAGCGGGAGACGGTCGTCACCGAGGGCCCCGGCGGCATGCTGTCGGTGGCGGGCGGCAAGTGGACGACGTTCCGGCACATCGGCCGCACCATCACCAACAAACTGGCCACGCTGCCCGGCAGGCCGCTCGGCGCGGGCGTGGAGCCGGTCTCGCGGCTGCCCAAGCGGCTGCCACTGCCGGGTGTCGCCAACCCGCACGCGGTCACCCACCGCCTCCTCGTCGACGGCTCGCCCGCGCCGCGGATGGCCGCCGACACCGCCCGCCACCTGGCCACGCACTACGGCTCGCTCGCGCTGGACATCGCCCGGCTGGCCGGTGAGCACCCCGAGCTCGCCGAGCGCATCCACCCGGACGCCCCGGAGATCTGGGCCCAGGTGGTCTACGCCCGCGACAACGAGTGGGCCGAGACGGCGGACGACGTGCTGCGCCGCCGCACCACGCTCACCATCCGCGGCCTCGACACGGACGAGATCCGGGCCAGGGTCGACGGGATGCTGGAGCGCTAGTACGCGGTACGGGAGACAGTAAGCAGTCCGCAGTACGCGCGACGGTGGACCAACTGTCCACAGGGGCCGACCGGTTGACGGTCGGCCCCTTGCGTATGCCCGCACGCCCGCCCGGCCGCCGCTCCCCCGCCCCCGGCCCGCGAGGGCTGCAATGCGCGCTCCACACGCCCGCAACAACCGGGCCCGACAGTGGAGATCACCTCCGGCCGACAGCGGAGGTGACCTTCCGCGGGAGGCACCTTCGGCACGGGCCGCGGCCAAAGTTCGCCCCCGGCGGAAGGACGGCTGTGAAGTTCCAGCTCCTCTCGATCGTCAACCACGCCCCGCATCCTCTGACCGGCAGGCTGCAGCCCGCCGCCGAGCGGCTGGCCGAGGTGCTCGACCTCGGTGTGGAGGCCGAACGGCTCGGCCTGGACGCCGTGGCCGTCGGCGAGCGGCACGCGGGCCCCTTCCTGTCCTCCAGTCCCACCGTGCTGCTCGGCGCGCTCGCCGCCCGCACGGAGCGGATCAAGCTGCTGACCGGCGTCACCGTGGTGGCCATCCTCGATCCGGTACGGGTCGCCGAGGACTACGCCACCCTCGACCAGCTCTCGCGCGGCCGCGTCGAACTCGTCGTCGGCAAGGGCGCGGAGGCCGGGCACTTCTCCCTGTTCGGGCTCGACGAGGCACGGCAGTGGGACCTCCAGCGCGAGAAGTACGAGCTGCTGCGACGGCTCTGGCGCGAGGAAAACGTCGACTGGCAGGGCGAGTTCCGCCCGCCGCTGAAGGACGTGACCACGGTGCCGCGCCCCTTCGACGGCCCGCCGCGCGTCTGGCACGGCTCGGCGACCAGCCTCAACTCCACCGAACTCGCGGCCCGGCACGGCGATCCCCTGTTCACCGCGAACGCCGTCCAGCCCCGTGAGTCCTACGCGCGACTGATCGACCACTACCGCGAGCGCTTCGCGGCGTACGGCCACGATCCGGCGCGCGCCCATGTCGCCGCGGGCTCCGGCGGACTGCTCATCGCGGACAGCGAACGCGAGGCGGTGGCCCGGTACAAGGAGCTCTACGAGGCCAAGGTGCGCCAGAGCTTCAGGCCGCACCTGGAGGGCAAGGCCGGGTACAACACCCCGTACCGCACCATCGAGGAGGCGATCGCGGACGGGCCGCAACTCATCGGCTCCCCGCAGCAGATCATCGACAAGATCCTCGGATACCACGCGCTGTACCGGCACGATCTGCAGTCGGTCACCGTCGACGCCTTCGGGCTTTCCCCGGGCGAGCAGCGCGAGACCCTGCAACGCTTCGCGGAGGAGATCGCGCCGGTGGTACGCGCCGCGGCGCCGAGCTCCCTGTGGGAGTGAGCCGGATCCGCCCCGGCGCCCTGCACGCCCCCTCCCGCACCCCCTTTCACACCCCTGTCGACCCGACAGCCGTACGAGCTCCGCGCACAGGTCTGGAGTGCGCGGCCACTCCTTGGGAAGGTTCTGTGCACCGTGCGTTCACGGGCTGCGGCGCCCCCGGCACGAAGCCGTAAGGTTGGGGCGTACACGAGGGCACGTCGGAAGGAGGCGCTGGGTGATCGAGCTCGAGGGGGTTCCCGAGCTGATCGACCCGGTCATGGTGGCCGCGTTCGAGGGCTGGAACGATGCGGGCGACGCCGCTTCCACGGCGGTCGCGCATCTGGAGAAGGAGTGGAAGGGCGAGGTGTTCGCCGCGCTGGACGCGGAGGACTACTACGACTTCCAGGTCAACCGGCCGACGGTGTTCCTGGAGGACGGGGTGCGCAAGATCACCTGGCCCACCACGCGCCTGTCGGTGGTCCGGGTCGGCGGCGACAAGCCCCGTGACCTGGTCCTGGTGCGCGGCATCGAGCCGTCGATGCGCTGGCGCTCCTTCTGCAACGAACTCCTGGGCTTCGCCCACGAGTTGGGTGTCGAGCTGGTGGTGGTGCTCGGTGCGCTGCTCGGCGACACCCCGCACACCCGGCCGGTGCCCGTCAGCGGCGTCACCTCCGATCCGGACCTGGCCCGCACGATGAACCTGGAGGAGACCCGCTACGAGGGCCCGACGGGCATCGTCGGCATTCTCCAGGAGGCCTGCACCCATGCCGGGGTGCCCGCGGTGAGCCTGTGGGCCGCGGTCCCGCACTATGTCTCGCAGCCGCCCAACCCCAAGGCCACCCTGGCGCTGCTCAACCGGCTCGAAGACCTCATCGACCTGCGGATCCCGCTCGGCGAACTCGCCGAGGACGCCCGGGCCTGGCAGCTGGGCGTGGACCAACTGGCCGCCGAGGACAGCGAGGTGGCCGAATACGTGCAGTCCCTGGAGGAAGCCCGGGACACCGCGGAGCTGCCGGAGGCCTCCGGCGAGGCGATCGCCCGCGAGTTCGAGCGCTATCTGCGCCGCAGGGACGGCGGTGGCGGCCCGGTCGCGGGCGGCCACGCCACCGACGGCGGCGAGGGTCCCCCGTTCCTGCGGGACCCGGGCACCGGCGGGCGCACCAAGCCGCCGAGGTCGCCGCGGCCCACCGGCGAGGAGGACGGCGGCAGCGGCCCGGAGGACTCCTCGGGGGGCTCCTCGGAGGGCTGAGGCCCCGAGGACTTCGCCGGGGGCTCGGCCCCGGAGCAGTACACGACGTAGTACACGACGGCGGCCCGGTGGAACTTCCACCGGGCCGCCGCCCGTTACCGCCCTCCGGCGGCAACTCCTGCCAAACTAGCCGCAGTTGAACCGGGCAGCCGCCCAGTCCCCGTGGTCACCGGTCTTCTTCTTGTTGGTGTCGGTGACCTTCAGCCGCAGGTGCTTGGCCCCGGAGACGTCCAGGTCCACCGGGACGGTGGCCGAGGAGCCGGTGACCTTGGGCGAGGTCCACAGGACCTTGCCGTCGGCCTCCACGGAGAAGGCGACCTCGCCGTAGTCGGGGATCTCGTCGTCGATGCCGACGTCGGCGGTGAAGCGGGAGCACTGGCCGCCGAGGTAGACCTCGATGTCGGAGTTGGCGTGGGTGCCGATCCCCTTCTCGTAGGTCTTGCCCGCCAGCGTCAGGGTGCGGCCGTCGTCCCCCTGGGACTCGCCGTTGCTGCGGTCCCGTTCCGCCGGACCGTAGCCGTTGGTGTCGGTCAGCCACTCCATGTCGCTCGCCCAGGTGTCCGCGGTGGGCGGCTTGGGCACGGTGGAGACCCCGAACAGGCCCGTGGCGGTGCGCTGTTCACCGGCGGAGGTGTAACGCGCCCGGGTGGTCAGGGTGCTCTGTCCGAACCTGGCGTCCGCGGGCGGGGTGACCCGCACCTCGACCCGCTCGGTGGCTCCGGCCTCGATACGGCCGATGGTCCGGGGCTGCTCGGCCTTCCAGCCTTCCGGCAGGCCGAGTTCGAGCCGTACGTCGGTGGCGGTCCTGTTGCCGGCGGTGACGTCGAAGCTCACCTTCGAAGCGGCGCCGACCACGATCTCCTGGCCCGAGGGCGCGGAGACGGCGGCCCCGGCGCCCGGCACCTTGCCGCCGACCGCGCTGGTGCCGGTGGCGCGCAGCGTGAAGCTCCGGTCGGTGGCCTGCGGCGCCGTCTTGACGTGGATCACGCCCGCCCGGTCGTCGCGGTCGTAGTACCAGCCCTCGCTCGCCTTGTCGAAGGCGGACTTGGAGCCGAGGGCGGCGAGCTTGCGGCCGCCGAGTTCGACGGTGGAGGGGGCGTCCGCGGTGTGCAGCGCGAAGGAGTACGGCCGCTTGGCCGCCTTGCCGTCGAACTGGCCCTTGGCGGCGCCCACTTGGAGGCTCACGTCGCCGGCGCCCTGGCGGGGCGCGCGTACCTCGACCTGCTGGGTGGAGAACTTGCCCGCGCGGTGCTCACGGGTCACGCCGTCGTCCTCGTACAGCGTGAAGGACGAGGAGCCCTGCGGGTAGACGTCCCAGGCGAGCCGGGAGTCGGGGCGGCGGTCCTGGTAGGACCTGATGCCGGGCCACATGGGCACGGCGGCGCCCGCCTTGACGAACATCGGCAAGGTGTCGAGCGGGGCGTTGTAGCCGTTGAGCGTGGTCGGGCCCTGGTAGGTGCGGCCCGTCCAGTAGTCGGTCCAGGTGCCCTTGGGCAGGTAGATGCCGTCGCGTACGTCGGTGTCCTCGTAGACCGGGGCGATCAGGAGGTTCTCGCCGGTCAGGAACTCGTACTTGGCGGCCTCGGTGGCGGCCTTCGGGTCGTCCGGGTACTCCAGGGCCAGCGGCCGGACCGCGCCGACACCGGTCTTGGTGGCCTCGTGCGCGTACGAGTACAGGTACGGCAGCAGGGCCTCGTGCAGCTTCTGGTACTTGCGGTTGATCGAGGTGTACGGCTCACCGTGCACGAAGGGCTGCTTGTCGGTGGCCGCCCAGCCGTCCATGGTCATCGTCATCGGCAGCAGCGACTTCCACTGCATGTCGCGTACGTACGTCTTGGGGCTGCCGCCGAAGATCCCGTCCACGTCGCCGGTGGTGTACGCGAGACCGGACATGGTCGCGCCCGCGTACGTGGGGATCTGGAAGCGGATGTTCTCCCAGCTGCCGGACTGGTCGCCGGACCACTGCACGCCGCAGCGCTGCGCGCCCGCCCAGCTCTCCGGCGCCCAGGTGAGGCCGCGGGCGTCGCTGTTGTCCTCGATGCCCTTATAGGCGTCCTTGCAGCCGTCGAGCGCGAACTTGTAGCCGTCGCCGACCCAGGCGACGTCCAGCTTGGCCACCCGCTGACCGGCCTTGACCTGGTCCGCCAGCTTGTCCAGGCCGTCCTCGGTCCACAGTCCGAGCTGCGCCTTGCGCTCCTGCATGCCCTTGCCGGTCTCGGCCAGGTTCTCGTAGCCGCAGCCGTAGCCGTCGTTGACGAGCTTCCAGCCGAGCGGGAGGTCGTTCTCGAGGTACTTGTCGACGACCTTCAGCGAGTCCAGGGTGTGCCGCTCGCCGCGGTTGGCGTTGTGCAGATAGCAGTCCGCGTCGCCGATCTCCAGGCCGTAGATGGGCGGCAGGAACGGCTTGCCGGTGAGCGAGGTGTACTGGCCGATCACGTCCTTGGCCGAGCCGCCCGCGAAGTAGTAGGCGTCGAAACGCTGTTCCTTGGCGGCGGCGGTGACGGGCTCGCCGAAGGTGTACGTGTTGGGGGCGTAGGTGTTGCGGAAGACCCCGTATCCGGCGGTGGAGAGGTAGAACGGCACCGAGTTGGGGTGGCCGCCGTCGTTCCAGTTGTAGTCGACGCCGACCTCGACCTTCTGGCCGCGGTGCGAGGTGTTGCCGCGGCCGTTCTGCATCCCGGCGCCGTAGAACTGCTCGCTCGCGCCGCGGTCCAGGCTCTGGGTGGTCGCGTCCTTGGTCCAGGTCAGACCCTTGGTCTCGGACCACAGCTTGGTGCCGTCCGCCCGGTACAGGGCGAAGCGGAGCGGGGACTTGTACGCGCGCAGCGTGACCTGGTCCGTGCTCAGCTCGTAGCGGTCGTCCCTCTCCTTCCAGCGCGCGGCGGGCGGCTTGCCCTGCGGCTGCACGATGTCCTTGCCGGTCGGATCGGTGAACTTGCCGTCCGGGGCGAGCTCGATACGGAAGGTCTCCTGGTCCACGAAGCTGACCCGGGCCTCGGCCTTGCCCGCCTGAAGGTGGAAGACGGAGCCGTCGGCGGAGAAGTCCGTGACGTCGCCGACGGTCGTGCCCTCCGGTGCGGGGTCTTCGGCCTGCGCCGCTCCCGCTGTTCCCACGCATGTCGCCAGAAGTCCCGCAAGGGCTCCCGCAACAGCCAACCTCTTGCGTATTCGTGTTTGCATGGTGAGCTTTTAGCGCAGCTTCGAGCACGGAGGCAAGGGTTACGGCAGAGTTCGGTGTGGTTCGAGCTCACTCCGACCGAGTTCGGGTGTGGTTCGGGTTCACCCGCCGACCGAGTCCCGGCGCGGTCCGGGCAGCGTCCGGGCACAACGAAGGCCCCCGGACTTCGTGGTGAAGTCCGGGGGCCACAGCGGTTGTTGGTGCTCCCGGTGCCGCTTGCCGACGGCTCCGGGTGCGGTCACTCCCGTTCTAGAGAGCCACGCCGAGCAGTGCGTCGACGGTGCGGGTCACCACTCCGGGCGCCCCTTCGTCGGTGCCGCCGCTCTCCTCCTGGAGTGCCGCCCAGCGGTCCACCGCGGCCAGCGCGGCGGGAGCGTCGAGATCGTTGGCGAGGGCCTCGCGCACTTCCTCGACCAGGGCCTCGGCGCTCGGTCCGTCCGGGCGCGAGACGGCGGCGCGCCAGCGGGCGAGCCGCTCCACCGCGGTGTCCAGTACGGCGTCCGTCCACTCCCAGTCGGCCCGGTAGTGATGGGCGAGCAGGCTCAGCCGGATGGCGGCCGGGTCGACGCCGTCCCGCCGGAGCTGGGAGACGAAGACCAGATTGCCCTTGGACTTGGACATCTTCTGCCCGTGCAGCGCCACCATTCCGGCGTGCACATACGCCTTGGCGAAGGGGAACTCGCCGGTCAGCGCCTGGGCGTGGGAGGCGCCCATCTCGTGGTGCGGGAAGGCGAGGTCGCTGCCGCCGCCCTGGACGTCGAAGCCCATCCCGAGGTGGTCGAGTGCTATCGCCACGCACTCGATGTGCCAGCCCGGACGGCCCGGGCCCAGCGAGGCGCCGTCCCAGTGGGGCTCGCCCTCACGGGCGGCCATCCACAGCATCGGGTCGAGCGGGTTCTTCTTGCCCGGACGGTCCGGGTCCCCGCCGCGCTCGGCCGACAGCAGCCGCATGGCCGCCGCGTCCAGTCCGGAGACCTGGCCGAAATGCGGGTCCGCCTCGACGGAGAAGTAGACGTCGCCGTCGAGCTCGTAGGCGGCGCCCGCGTCCCGCAGGCGCTCCACCAGCGGGACGATGCCGGGTATGGCCTCGACCGCGCCGATGTACTCCCGGGGCGGCAGCATCCGCAGTGCCGTCATGTCCTCGCGGAACAGGGCGGTCTCCTTCTCGGCGAGCCCCGCCCAGTCGACGCCGTCCCGCTGCGCGCGCTCGAGCAGCGGATCGTCGATGTCCGTCACGTTCTGCACGTAGTGGACCTGGCGCTTGGTGTCGAGCCACACGCGCTGCACGAGGTCGAACGCGTTGTAGGTCGCCGCGTGACCCAGGTGGGTCGCGTCGTACGGGGTGATACCGCAGACGTAGATACGGGCGACGGGACCGGGGTCGAGGGTGACGAGGCCACCGGTCGCGGTGTCGTGGATCCGGAGGTCGCGGCCCGCGCCGGGAAGGGCGGGGACCTCAGAAGCTGGCCAGGCATGCATGCCCCGAGCCTAACCGGACACATGTTCCGTATACGAACCGGAGTGGTGCAGATGGCCTGTTGGGCGCTCTTGCGGGTTCGGCGGCGGTGTGCCCGATGGCACCCCGGAGACGGGTACGAGGGAGCCCCGTACCTGTACGGCGAATTTCGGCCATAGTCGGCCGGGTCTGCGCTACACCGGCGGCCAGGGAATGGGCGGCCAGTCCCCGCTGGGCACCGGGTGCACACCGGTCGCCAGCAGGGCGCCGACCCGGGCGCGCAGGGCCTCGGCCTCCGCCTCGGTGATCAGCGCGGACAGCCGCCGGGCGAGCGGTTCGCCCCCGGTGAGCGCCTTGTCCAGGGCCTGGAGCGCGCGCAGCGCCTCCTCGGTGAGCGGCTCACCCGCCCAGCCCCACAGCAGGGTGCGGAGCTTGTTCTCGGCGTTGAAGGTCACACCGTGGTCGATCCCGTAGAGGCGGCCGTCCGGGCCCGGTATCAGGTGGCCGCCCTTGCGGTCGGCGTTGTTGATCACGGCGTCGAGGACGGCCAGCCTGCGCAGCCGCGCGTCGTCGGCGTGCACGAGCAGCGCGGTCCTGCCCTCCCCCACCTCGGCGAAGCCGACCGACTTCCAGCCGGGCCCCGGTTCCTCGGTGTCCACCAGGGCGAGCAGTTCCCCGTCCGGCTCCGCGTCGATCCACAGCTGGCACATGCCCGTGCCGTACGGGCCCTCGCGCAGCACCGTCGGCGGCACCAGACCCCAGCCGAGCGCCTCACAGACCTCGTACGCGGCGACCTCGCGCTGGGCGAGGGTGCCGTCGGGGAAGTCCCACAGCGGCCGCTCGCCCGCGACCGGCTTGTAGACGCACTCGGCGCGCTGGTCGCCGTGGACGACCTCGCACAGCAGCACGGCGTTGGATGCCTCGCGGATGCGTCCGCGTACCGTCAGCTCGCCCTCGCGGAGCAACTCCTCTGCGTTCACTGCCCGCGCCGGTAGCCGTTCTGGCGCGGGCATACGTGCCCCTCCGGGTCGAGCGGAAGACTGCACAGCGGGCACGGCGGGCGGCCCGCGTTGACGACGTCGAGGGCGCGTTTGGCGAAGGCCCGCGCCTGGGCGCCGCTGAGCCGGACCCGCAGCATCGGGGGCCCGTTCTCCTCGTCCTGGAGCAGCCGCTCCTCGGCCTCGGCGAGGTCCTCCTCGCTGTCGGCGCCGTCGAGGTCCAGCTCCACCAGGGCCTGCGCCTCGACCACCATCCGCTGCTCGTCGCCGTCCCAGGCCAGTGCCATGGTGCCGACCCGGAACTCCTCCTCGACGGGGGCGTCCAGGGGCGCGGTGTCGGCGATCTCGGTGGGCGCGACGGCGGGCACCGAGGCACTGCCGCCGCTGCGCCGCACGACCTCGTCGAGCAGTTCGTCCATGCGTTCGGCGAGCGCGGCGACCTGTGTCTTCTCCAGGGCGACACTCGTCACGCGGCCACCGGCCGAGGCCTGCAGAAAGAAGGTGCGGCGCCCGGGGAGCCCGACCGTGCCGGCTACGAAGCGCTCCGGCGGGTCGTACAGAAACACCTGACGGGACACGACCTGTCTCCCAGCGAATCGGGGGCAACTTCCAGTGGCGACCGGCTCACCCTACTGCGGCGGACGATCACGGTGCGCCCGCACCGCCCCCGACGGTCGCCTCGCCGTCCGGTGCCTGGTCGGCGGGGGCCGGGCGGGGCAGCAGCGAGGCGAAGTCGCCGGTGTCGCCGAGCCGGATCAGGAAGGGCCGCACCCTGGTGTAGCGGATGACGGTGACCGAGCAGGGCTCGACCGCGATCCGCTGGAACAGGTCCAGGTGCAGCCCGAGCGCGTCCGCCACCAGGGCCTTGATGATGTCGCCGTGCGAACACATGACGTACGTCGCGTCCGCCCCGTGCTCGCGCTCGATCCGCTCATTCCACTCCCGTACCGCCTCGCCCGCCCTGGCGGCCATGGCCCGCATCGACTCGCCGCCGGGGAACGCCGCGGCCGAGGGGTGCTGCTGGACGACCTCCATCAGCGGCTCGTCGAGCAGTTCGGCGAGCTTGCGGCCGGACCAGTCGCCGTAGTCGCACTCGCCGATGCGGTCCTCGGTGTGCGGGGCGAGGCCCGGCCGCGCGGCGAGCAGCGGGGCGAGCGTCTCCTGGCAGCGCTGGAGCGGGCTGGACACTGCGGCGGCCAGCTCGATCCCGGCCAGCCGGTCCGGCAGCGCCGCGGCCTGGGCCGCGCCCCGCTCGTCGAGGGCGACCCCGGGTGTCCACCCGGCAAGCAGTCCCGCGGTGTTGGCGGTGGAGCGTCCATGGCGTACCAGCAGCAGCGTCGGCATGCGGGCCAGGGTAGGCGAGGACGCACGTACGCGTCGGGTGCGGGCCGGGGCGCACCGGGGAAGAATCGGCGTGATGATTGTCGACTGCGCCGTGTACCGGGACGGGCGGCGGGCCGAGGAGCCCGCCGACCTCTCCGACGCTCTCGCCTCGGCGCGGGCCGCCAGGAACTCCTTTGTGTGGATCGGCCTGCACGCACCCACCGCGCCGGAGTTCGCCCGCGTCGCGGAGGAGTTCCAGCTCCACAAACTCGCCGTGGAGGACTCGCTCAACGCGCACCAGCGGCCGAAGCTGGAGGTCTACGACGACTCGCTGTTCATGGTCCTCAAGCCGGTCGAGTACGAGCCGCACAGCGACACCGTCACCTCCGGCGAGCTGATGATCTTCATCGGCGACGCCTTCGTGGTGACCGTCCGGCACGGCGAGGACACCACGCTCGCCCGGGTCCGACACCGTCTGGAGCACGAGCGCGAGACCCTGCGGCACGGCCCGACCGCGGTCCTCTACACGATCGCGGACGCGGTGGTGGACCACTATCTGGAGGTCGCCACCGAGCTGCAGAACGACCTGGAGATCCTGGAGGCCGAGGTCTTCGCCCCCACCGGCGGGGCGCGCGCCGCCGCCTCCCAGATCTATCTCTTCAAGCGCCAGATCCTGGAGTTCCGGCGGGCCACCGGGCCGCTCGCCGCCCCGGTGGCACGGCTGGCGGGGGCCGGACCGGCCTCCCCCGCCCTGCCGTTCCTGGAGGACACGGCCGAGCCGTTCTTCCGCGATGTGAGCGACCATCTGACCCGGGTCAACGACACCACAGAGTCGCTGGACCGACTCGTCTCGGACGTGCTCTCGGCCCATCTGGCGCAGATGAGCGTCCGGCAGAACGACGACATGCGCAAGATCTCCGCCTGGGCCGCGATGGCCGCCGTGCCCACCATGATCGCCGGGATCTACGGCATGAACTTCGACCACATGCCCGAGCTCCACTGGGTCTGGTCGTACCCCGCGTTGATGGGGCTCTTGGTGGTCCTCGAGGTCTGCCTGTACCGGCTGTTCAAGCGGCGCGGATGGATGTGACGGCGGTACGGTCAGAGAACGGCCGTACGAGCAAGGAGCCCTGCCCGTACGGCAGTTGGGCATGTGCCGGGGTCGTGCTCAGGCGAACTCGGGCGCGGTGGCCGCCGGGCCGCCGAGGGCGTTGCGGCGCTCGGGCATCGCGAGGGAGACCATCCGCCGCCAGCCGACCAGCCGTTCGTACCGGTACACCGCGTGGATGCCCGCCGCGAGCACCGCGGACTTGGCACGCGGCCAGCCCAGGATCCGGCCCATGTGGGCCATCACCGCGAGGCTGACGTCACGGTAGATGCGGATCTCGGCGAGGGCGCACTCGCGCAGGATGCCCTGGATCGCGCGGCCGTGACCGGCCCGGGCGAAACGCAGCAACTCCTCGTGGCAGTACGCGAGATGGTTGTCCTCGTCGCCGGAGATCATCTGCACCGCGCGGCCGACGTCGGGGTGGTCCCCGAAGTGCTTGCGGAGCAGGTCCATCTGCTCCGAGGCGCGCTGTTCGGTGACCCTGCTGTGCGCGAGGTAGGTGACGATGTCCTCGACCGTCAGGGGCACTTCGCCGCCGAGCCGGTCGTGCGGCAGGCCGATGCCGCTCCTTTCGAGCAGCATCGTGTAGTCGGTCTCGGCGGGGACCTCGGTGGCCGTCAGACCGCGCTTCTTCATCAGCGCCCGGAAGATCCTGCCGTGCTTGTCCTCGTCCGCGCCGTGCCGCGTGATCTTGGGCGCGAGGGCCCGCTGGCTCTCGGGGACGAGGGCGGCGATACGGCCGTTCTCCCAGCCGCCCTGCGCCTCTCCGCTCGCGGCGATGGAGCAGAACAGCCGGAACGACTCGTCGTTGTCGAAGATCTCCGTGAACAGACTCTTGGCCGACAGCATCTGACAGTCACCTCCGTACGAAGTCCCGCAAAGTACGAGTACATTGCGGCTTCGCGGGACCGGCAACCCGACAGTCGGACAACTGAGCCGATCGAATGAGGTGCGGAGCGTAACCAGCGCGCCCCCTGGCGCGTTGGGAGACATGACGGCCGTGGCGGGGAGACCCCCGAGCCCCCACCACGGCCGCGAACGACCTTCCGCTCACGGCCGCGCCCCGGCCCGGAACCTGTCCGGGCCGGGGCGCGGCCACGTGTGGGCGCCGGGCGCGCGCCGCCCGGCCGGTGCGGCTAGGGCCTTTCGTTTGGATCTGGTCGGCAAAACCGACGGTTCCTTGCGTTCGACCCGAGCGGGGGCTGGTGCGTGCAGCTGCAAGGCGGAGGATTGAGGCATGGCGGAGCCATGGTGATTGACGACAACGCCGCAGATGTGCGTGCCAGACCCCGCGACCCCGACAAGATCCAAACGACAGGCCCTAGCCCAGCCCGGCCAGTTCCAGGGCCTCGACCCCGGCCCGCAGCGAGGCGAGCCGCTCGTCGAGGGAGAAGCCCGCGGGCGCCAGGGTCAGGGTGGTGACTCCGGCCGCCGCGTACGCCTTCATCCGGTCCGCGATCCGCTCCACCGAACCGAGCAGCGTGGTCGAGTCGATCAGGTCCTGCGGCACCGCGGCGGCGGCGCCCTGCTTGTCGCCCGCCAGGTACTTGTCCTGGATCTCGGCGGCGGCCTGCTCGTAACCCATGCGCTGGGCAAGCTGGTTGTAGAAGTTCTGCTTGCGGCTGCCCATGCCGCCCACGTACAGCGCCGTGTACGGGCGGAAGGTGTCCGCGAGGGTGGCCACGTCCTTGTCGTCGCCGAGCGCCAGCGGCAGCGTCGGTACGACGTCGAAGCCGTCCATCGTCAGGCCCGCCTTCTCGCGGCCCGCCCGCAGGTGGCGCAGCGCGGTCTCCTCCAGGTGCTCGGCGGCGGGGAAGATGAGCAGCGCGCCGTCGGCGATCTCGCCGGTCTGCTGGAGGTTCTTCGGGCCGATCGCGGCGATGTACAGCGGGATCCGCTCGCGCTCGGGGTGCACGGTGAGCTTGATCGCCTTGCCGGGGCCGTCGGGCAGCGGAAGCGTCCAGTGCTCGCCCTCGTAGGACAGGCGCTCGCGGCTCATCGCCTTGCGCACGATCTCGACGTACTCGCGGGTGCGCGACAGCGGCTTGTCGAACTTGACGCCGTACCAGCCCTCGGAGACCTGGGGGCCCGAGACGCCGAGGCCGAGCCGGAACCGGCCGCCGGAGAGGGAGTCGAGGGTGGCCGCGGTCATCGCGGTCATCGCGGGCTGACGCGCGGGGATCTGGAAGATGGCCGAACCGACGTCGATGCGCTCGGTCTGCGCGGCCACCCAGGCCAGTACGGTCGGCCCGTCCGAACCGTAGGCCTCGGCGGCCCAGCAGACCGCGTAGCCGAGCCGGTCCGCCTCCTTGGCCACCTGCAGATTGTCGGCGTCCATTCCGGCGCCCCAGTAACCGAGGTTGATCCCGAGCTGCATGGCCATCCACATCTCCTTACCGAGCAGTAATGTCCCTGTGCCGCCGACCATAACGTCCGTCCGGCGCCACGTCAGGACGGCCGTGGCGACAGGTTGTCCACAGGGTGCCCACGCGGCGCCGCTCGGCCAGTAATCTCAGCGCCCATGGAGCACAGGCATCTGGGCCGTACAGGTCTGCGCGTCTCGCGTCTCGGGCTCGGCACCCTCACCTGGGGACGAGGCACCGACGAGAACGACGCGGCGGATCTCCTGAAGGCCTTCTGGGAAGCGGGCGGCACGCTGCTTGACACCGCGGACGTGTACGGCGACGGCGAGGCGGAGTATCTGCTCGGGCGGCTCGTCGACAGCCTGGTGCCCAGACGGGACCTCGTCATCGCCACCAAGGCGGGCAGCGTGCCCGACCCCGAGCGACGCTTCGACGGCTCCCGCGGCCATCTGCTCGGCGCCCTGGACGCCTCACTGGCCCGGCTCGGCACGGACTACGTCGACCTGTGGCAGGTGCACGCCTTCGACCCCGCGACCCCTGTGGAGGAGACCCTTCAGGCCCTGGATCTGGCGGTGAGCAGTGGCCGGGCGCGGTACGCGGGAGTGTCCAACTTCTGCGGCTGGCAACTGGCGAAGGCGGCCACCTGGCAGTTGGCGGCGCCCGGGACACGCACCCGGATCGCCAGTACGCAGATGGAATACTCGCTGCTCCAGCGCGGCGTCGAACGCGAAGTGCTGCCCGCGGCCCTGGATCTGGGCGTGGGACTGCTCCCCTCCTCACCACTCGGCCGCGGGGTGCTCACCGGCAAGTACCGGCACTCCACCCCCGCCGATTCACGCGGCGGTTCGGAACACCTGGCGCCCTTCGTCGCGCCCTATCTCGACGACACCGCGAGCAGGATCGTGGACGCCCTGGTGACGGCGGCCGACGGCCTCGCGGCAACACCCCTTCAGGTGGCACTGGCCTGGGTCCGCGACCGCCCCGGGGTCACCGCCCCGATCGTCGGCGCGCGCAACGCGCAGCAGCTCAGAGCCGCATTGTCAGTGGAGGCACTTAGTCTTCCTGACGAGATCTGCCGGGCGCTCGACGACGTCTCCGCCCCGGTGCATCGCTATCCCGATCACGACTGGAGCACGCTGTGAACGCCGAACCCGCCCTCGCCCGCAACTCGGACTCGGGGGCCGCAGGAGGGAGCGCGGGGGCCGGGGGGTCCAACGGGCTTGAGGAGGGCGGCGGTACGGCTGGGGTGGGGGACGGCGGTACGGCTGATACGGCCGGTGCGGCCGGTGCGGCCGGTGCGGAGCTCGAAGGGGGCGGTGGGGCCGGGGCGGAGGACTCGGCGACGAGTGCCGGTGCTGAGGACTCGGCCGAGGACGAAGCCGGTGCCGACGCCGACGCCGGGGCTGATGTCGACGCTGGCGCTGACGCCGGTGGCGACGCCGAGGACGGCAGTGAGGCCGGAGGCGGTGACAGTGACGGCGACGGTAAGAGTGCCGAACTGTCGGAGGCCGAAGCGGAGTTGGCGGCGCAGCGGGAGTTGCGGGCGCGGATCGAGCAGCGCAAGGCGGACAAACAGGGGCCCGTCGACGCGGGTACCAAGCTGAGCGGCAAGGCGGCCGATCTGCTCGCCGCCGTACGAGCGGTGGAGAGCGGTGAGCGGCCCGCCGCGTCCGTCTTCGCCGAGCCCGAGGCACCGCGCCGCCCGGTGACGCCCGAACCCTCGCAGCCACGCCCCGCCGCCGCCCCCACCGTGCCGACGGGCCCCTCCGCCGAACTCGTCGAGGCGGTCGGCGCGGTGCTGGCCGAGGGCGGCGCCCCCGGTTCCCTCGCCCTGCCCGCCGCGCAGGCACTCGGTCAAGGGGCGGACGAGCAACTGCGCGCGGACCCCTGGCAGTTGCTGCGGGTCGGCACGGTGCGCCCGGAGCAGGCCGACGGCTTCGCCCGTGCCCTGCTCGGCCCGGAGTGCTCGCCCGCCGACGAGCGCCGCGGCCGGGCGCTGACCGTCCGGCTGCTCGAACAGGCCGCGGCGGCCGGGCACACGGCGCTCGAAGCGCCGACGCTCGCCCGTGCGCTCGGCCGCTACTCCGTGCCCGAGCCCGAGGAAGCCGTACAGAGCGCCATCGCCGAGGGCGAGATCCTGGTGTTCCAGGACGCCCTGGACGACGCCCCCGGCCCGGTCGACGCCAAGCGGTCCGAGGACGCGGAGGACACGGAGGACGAGCGGCCGGTACGGGTGCTGCTCGGCCTCGAACGGTACGCACTGGCGGAGGAGAGCCTGGCCGACGGTATCGCCCGGCTCATCGGCACCCCCCTGGACGAGTCCACGGCCCGCTGGGAGGGCACCGCCGAGGGCCTGCGGGGCGCGGCGGCGGAGCTCTCCCGCGCGGTCGCGGAGCACGCCCTGGCACTGCACACCGGCGGGGAGGCCTCCCGGGCCGAGCCCGCGGCGGTGGTCTCCCGTGCCCTGCGCGCGGGGCTGCGGGTGTGCGTGGCGGCTCATACTCCTTACGGGGCTGGGCACTTCGGCTCGCTGCTGGGTGCGGACAAGGACTCCGCCGCTGCTGGGGACGCGGCGAGCGGGGCCACGGACGGTGCCGAGGGCGAAGTGGTCGACCCCGGTGGCGAGGCAGTCGCCGCGAAAGCCCCGCGACAGCCTCAACCGCACGACGCACGCCCGTGGATCACCACCGTCGCCGCGCTCCTGGGCGGGCACGGGGGCCCCGCCAGGTCGGCCGAGGGCACCTTCGAGCTCGATCTGCTGGTGGTGCTCGACGCTCCCCAACTCGACGTGGAGACGGCCGCGTCGCTGGTCGAGGCGCTGCCGGACGGGGCGCGTCTGGTGCTCAGCGGCGATCCCGCGGTGCTGTGGTCGGCGGGGCCGGGGCGGGTGTTCGCCGATCTGCTCGCCGCGCGCCGCTGTCCGCAGATCGCCTCGCGTACGCCCGATCCGGGTCCGCTCGGCGAGCTGGTGTCCGGCATCGGCGCGGGTGAACTGCTCCAAGTGGCCGCGCCCGGCAAGGAGATCGTCATCGTCCCGGTCCGGGACCCCGGCGAGGCGGTGCACCGTACGGTCCAGCTCGTCGCCGATTCGGTGCCCCGCACCTTCGGGGTCGCTCCCGGGGAGACCCAGGTGATCACTCCCGGCCACGGCGGTGCGGCGGGTGCCGGGGCACTCAACGCGGCGCTCAAGGAACGGCTGAATCCGGGCCCCGGCCGCTTCGGCGGATTCGACCCGGGCGACCGGGTGGTGCACACACCCGCGCCGGGCCGTGCGGTGCCGGGAGTCGTGGTCCGCGCCGACGCGGCCGGGCTCCATCTGGACTGCGAGGGCGGCGCGGTGGCCGTACCGAAGGAACAGGTACCCGAAGTCGTCTCTCACGGCTGGGCGGTCACCGCGCAGCAGGCGGCGGGCCGACGCTGGCCGACGGCCGTCGTGGTGCTTCCCGGCGATACGGGCGCGGCCCTGACCCGGTCCTGGGTATACACGGCCTTCGGACGCGGCGAGCGCCACCTGTCCGTGGTCCACGGCGTGGACCACGCCCTCCCCGAAGCGGTCGCCGACCGCCCGGCAAAGCCCCGCACCACCCGCCTGACCACCTTGCTCCGCACCCCTGCGGCCGGGGAGGCACCGGCTCAGGGCTGAGCGAGCCGTCGTGCGGTGGGGCCGACGACTGAGTCGGTCCCACTTACGCCCCGGAGTTGGACGTGCTCACACACACAACGGGCCCGGAACAAAGTCCGGGCCCTCATCCACCGTGCCAACACCGCACAGATCACCAGCCGAACAGCGGCCGGTCACCTCGCCGACGGTCGGCGCACCCCACGTCATCGCGGCGCGCGCCACTCCGCTCCGGCTCGCGCCGTCACCGACGCCCTGAACGGCCGGACGCCTGCCTACCGTTCGGCCTGCATGCGCTGCTCCCGTTCGAGGTCGTCGTCCTCATCGGACTCGCCGTCCTCGTCTTCGTCCTCGTCCTCGTCCTCGTCGAAGTCGCCCTCGTCGTCGGACCCTTCGACCTCGTCCCCGTCCTCGTCTTCTTCCTCTGCCTCGTCCTCGTCCTCGTCGGAGTCGGCCGCGTCGTCCGAGGAGCCAAGGCTCTTCGGGTTCCTGGAGCCACTGCGTCCGCCCGCCGGGCCGTCCCCGTCGTCGAGGTCGTGCAGGTCGTCGTCGAGGTCCTCGTCGAAGACGGCGCTCACGTCGAAGCGGAAGGCGACGCTGGCGGCGTCGATCTCCTCGAAGGGTGCGGCGAGCCATTCGCCCGGTTCGGCGGTCTCGGAGGAGGCCGTGATCCAGAGTGTGGAGTCGCCCTCCTCCAGGCCGAACTCCTTGTGCCGGGAGGCGATGTCGTCCGGATCGAACTCGCCGAAGACGACGCCCACGGCACCCTGGAGGGTGTCGGCGGAGCCGTCTGCGGGTTCGCCGCGGCCGCGTTCGGCCGCCTCGATGCGCTGTGCCTGGGCCACCAGCCGCTGGGGTTCCGTCACGGCGTAGTCGCGTCGGATCAGCACGCTGAGCGCGTTCGGCACCTCGGGCCCGGCGTACGGTGCCAGGCCGTCCTGGCCGCCGGGGATCTCGAAGGGGGTGACCTCGTCGTAGCGGTCGTAGAGGAGCTCGTCGTACTCCTCTGCCGCCGCGGCCAGTTCGTTGAACGCCTCGTAGACGGCCGGGTCGTCCTCACCCGACCTGCGCTCGACAGCCGCCAGGTGACGGTCGAGCGCGGTCTTGACCGCCTCCGCGGCGGCGCGTACCTCGGCAGCGGTGGGCTGCGCAGCATCAGACATAGGGCAGACGCTATCCGTATCGGCACCTTGCCCGCACAATAGATAGCGATGCCGGAATACGAATTCGTCGATGTGTACGTGCCGCGAGGGGTCTCGCGCAAGGAAGCGACGCGTCTCCTCACGGACCATGCCGAGTACGGACACTGGGAGTTGGACCGCCTGTCGCTGCGGACCGACGGCAGCCGCAGGGTGCGGCTGAAGCGGCGGATCATCCGTCAGGTGCGCGCCACCTGGTGATGCTCCCCGGTCCCCCGACCGCGCGGCGACCGGAACGGGCCCCGTCCCGCACGGGCCCGTTCCCTTCTTTCACCCTGCCCGTACGAGTGAGATGAATCACTCCTGAACCGTCCGGTGGCAGGGAGCGCGAGAGGGCGGCACCGTGCACGCCCGCTCGCTCTCCGTCATGGCAAGAGCCTCCGGAACAGGGAACACGCCCCGGTTGAACGGCGCGCACGAACCCGAAAAGCCCGTCGGCTCCGGGAGCGGGCACGAGGCGCGCGTTGCGGAACCGACGGGCCCCTCCCTCACGGGACAGGACACGAGGTCACTGTTCGATGCGCAACATCACTTGTTGACGCAGGTGTTGCCCACGGCCGGGTTGAGCAGACCGATCACGTTGATCGTGTTGCCGCAGACGTTCACCGGCACGTGCACGGGAACCTGGATGACGTTGCCGGACACGACTCCCGGGGAGTCCACAGCGGCACCCTGGGCGCCGGAGCTGGCGGAGGCGACACCGGCGCCCGCGAGCACGAGACCACCGGTGGCAACGACAGCGGCAAGGGTCTTCTTGATCATTATTCCTCCTCGTTGGCAAGGCGATCCGGGCCCCGGATCGCATCACCTGTAACGAGAACGGAGTAATAGAGCTACGAGCAGACCGCAGCTTTCACTCGTTCGGTCAACCGACCCTGTGGCCACGGCAGTTGGCGACCCTCCCCCAACTGCCCGTTCGCCCCGCCGGCCCCCCGCCGACGGGCCGAGGGGCCAACGACCGGTTGACGGCGCTGTGTTGACGGCGCTGCGTTGACGGCACCGCGGCGGCGACGGGCAACAGGCAACAGAGAAACCGACGGCGGCCGGAACGGGACACGCCCCGCCACGGCCGCCGCCCCGGCTCAGCTGGCGTCGATGAACCGGTCAAGCACCCGGGCGCCGAACTTCAGGCCCTCGGTGGGCACGCGTTCGTCCACCCCGTGGAACATGCCCGCGAAGTCCAGCTCCGGCGGCAGCTGGAGGGGCGCGAAGCCGAAGCAGCGGATGCCGAGGTCGTCGAAGGACTTGGCGTCGGTGCCGCCGGAGAGCATGTACGGCACAGCACGGGCGATGGGGTCCTCGGCGCTCAGCGCGCTCTGCATGGCGTCCACCAGATCGCCGTCGAAGCTGGTCTCCAGAGCCTTGTCGCCGTGCACGTCCTCGCGCCGTACGCGCGGGCCGAGGATGCGGTCGAGATCGGCGAGGAACTCCTCCTCGTAGCCGGGCAGGAAGCGCCCGTCGACGTGCGCGGTGGCCGCCCCGGGGATGACGTTGACCTTGTACCCGGCGCCGAGCATCGTGGGCGCCGCCGAGTTGCGCAGGGTCGCGCCGATCATCTTGGCGATGCCGCCGAGCTTGGCGAGCGTGGCCTCCATGTCCTCCGGGTCCAGCGGGGTGCCGAGCGCGTCGGACAGCTCGTCCAGGAAGGACCGTACGGTCTTGGTGACGCGCACCGGCCACTCGTGGCGGCCGAGCCTGCCCACCGCCTCGCACAGTTCGGTGATGGCGTTGTCGCTGTTGGTCATCGAGCCGTGGCCCGCGGTGCCCTCGACCGTCAGGCGCATCCAGTGCATGCCCTTCTGCGCCGTCTCGACCAGATAGAGCCGCAGGTTCTCGTTGACCGTGAAGGAGAAGCCACCGACCTCGCCGATCGCCTCGTTCACGCCCTCGAAGAGCCCCGGGTGCTTGTCGACCAGGTGCCGCGCGCCGTACACACCGCCCGCCTCCTCGTCGGCGAGGAAGGCGAGCACGATGTCGCGCGGGGGCTTGCGGCCGCTGCGCAGACGGTCGCGGACGACCGCGAGGGTCATCGCGTCCATGTCCTTCATGTCGACCGCGCCGCGGCCCCAGACACAGCCGTCCGCGATCTCCCCGGAGAAGGGGTGGTGCGTCCAGTCCGCCGCGTTGGCCGGGACCACGTCGGTGTGCCCGTGGATGAGCAGCGCGGGACGCGAGGTGTCCTCGCCCTCGATCCGGGCCACCACGGACGCCCGCCCGGGGTGGGACTCGAAGATCTGCGGCTCGGCGCCCACTTCGGCGAGCTTCTCCGCGACGTACTCCGCGGCCTTGCGTTCCCCCGGCCCCGAGTGGTCGCCGTAGTTGCTGGTGTCGATCCGGATGAGGTCACGGCAGAGGTCGACCACCTCGTCCTGTGCGGTCACGCCGGCTCCTGCCGCCTTCGACTCGCTCACGCTGCATCCTTCCGCCGTCGCCGATCTGTTGGTCGTCACCCATCCTCCCCCGGGAGCGGGCCGCGCCCCAAGGCTCGGCGCGCTACGTCATGCGGCCGTAAAACAATGGGGTGATCAGGCACTGTCCGATGTTTGCTATGGTTTTCCACGTCGCCGCGGGAGACCGCGCAACACCACCGAGTCCGGGTGGCGGAATGGCAGACGCGCTAGCTTGAGGTGCTAGTGCCCTTTATCGGGCGTGGGGGTTCAAGTCCCCCCTCGGACACTCCTCTTGGGCCTCTCGAAGTCCTGCTTCGAGAGTCGCCGCGAGCGAGCAGAGATACGGGCCGTGACACGACGTCACGGCCCGTTTTCCGTTCCTGCGGGCGCCTCGATCCCTCCCGTACGGACATCTGGCTCGCGCCTCGGCTCGTACTCGCCCTCATGCTCGTGCTCGTGCTCGTGCTCGTGCTCATGCTCGTGCTCGTGCGACCGACCCTCGCCCCGCCCCACCCGGCACAATGGCCCCATGGCCCGCCGCACTTCCCGCAACCAGCGCCCCGTCACCAACTCCCGGACGGCCGCCGCGGCCTGCCCCTGCGGCACCGGCAGGACGTACGCCGACTGCTGCGGGGCCTGTCATACGGGGGCCTCGCCCGCGCCGACCGCCGAGGCCCTGATGCGCTCGCGCTACAGCGCCTTCGCCCGGGGCGAGGCGGACTATCTGCTGCGCACCTGGCATCCGCGCACACGTCCCGCGCGGCTGGATCTCGACAGCGGCACGCGCTGGCGCGGTCTGGAGATCCTCCGTACCGAGGGCGGCTCGGCCTTCCACACCACCGGGACCGTCACGTTCCGTGCCTCCTACGAGGACGCACAGGGCGGCGGAGTCCTTGCCGAGCACAGCAGGTTCGAGCGGTACGAAGGGGCATGGGTGTACGTCGACGGGGACGTGGCGGGCTGAGCGTCCGGCGCCAACTGCCGCCTGGCACGGGCGCGGTAGCCGACGGCCAGGAACCTGCAAGATCTCCGAAGCTCGCGACTCCGCTCGCCAAACCCCTCCGGGTCAGCCGGAGTTGACCGAGCAACAGGCCAATCAGGGCGCGAGGACGTCGAGTTCCTGCAAGGCGCCGATGGTGATCTCGCGGGTCAGTTCCTCGGCCCGTCGGGCGTCGCCCTCGCGGACGGCTTCGGCGACACGGACATGGAGGGTGACCGCCTCGGGGTCCGGGTCCTCGAACATGACCTGATGCTGCGTACGGCCGGTGAGGACCTCCGCGACGACGTCGCCGAGGCGGGCGAACATCTCGTTGCCGGAGGCGTTGAGCACCACCCGGTGGAAGGCGACGTCGTGCACCAGATAGCCCTCCAGCTGGTGCCCGCGTGAGGTGGCGACCATGCCCAGGGCGCACTCGGTGAGCTCGGCGCACTGTGCGGGGGTCGCGTTCCTGGCCGCCAGTCCCGCCGCGACCGGTTCGACGGCCGAGCGCAGCACGGTGAGCGAGCGCAGCTGCCGGGGCCGGTCGGTGCCCGCCAGGCGCCAGCGGATGACCTGCGGGTCGAAGACGTTCCACTCCTCGGTCGGGCGCACCGTCACACCGACCCTGCGGCGCGACTCGACCAGGTGCATCGACTCCAGTACGCGTACCGCCTCGCGCATGACCGAGCGGGAGACCTCGAACCGCTTGGCGAGCTCGTCGGTGCGCAGCACACTGCCGGGCGGGTACTCGCCTGCCGTGATGGCGGGCCCGAGTGACTGAAGTACCTGCGCGTGCAGCCCCCTGGCCTCAGTTGTCATGGCCGCCAGCCTACGAGGCCCCCACCCGGAATAAAAAGTCAGATGTTTGTGTCACAGGCTCTTGAATTTGTCGTACGTAATGCGTTTCAGTGTCGTGTCACATCGATGTCGAAGAGGACGGCGGGGCCGATGAGCACTCCACAGGTAGTCGTCGTGATGGGCGTGGCAGGTACCGGGAAGACCACGATCGGCCCTCTTCTCGCAGCTCGGCTGGGTGTTCCCTATGCCGAGGGCGACGACTTCCACCCGGCGGCGAACATCGCCAAGATGTCGGCCGGGACCCCGCTCACCGACGAGGACCGGTGGCCCTGGCTCGACGCCATCGGCGACTGGGCCCACAGTCGCGCGGGCCTCGGCGGTGTCGTCAGCAGTTCGGCACTCAAGCGCGCCTACCGGGACAGGCTGCGCGCCGCCGCACCGGACGTCGTCTTCGTCCATCTCACCGGCGACCGGGACCTGATCGAGTCCCGGATGTCCCACCGCACAGGCCACTTCATGCCCACCGCCCTGCTCGACTCGCAGTTCGCCACGCTCCAGCCACTCCAGGCCGACGAACAGGGCGTGGAGGTGGACGTGTCCGGCAGCCCGGACGAGATCACCGACCGGGCGGTCGCCGCGCTGCGCGCCCACGCCGGGCGCCGACGACCGGCCCCGTACGCCTAGGCCCCCTGGTCCGCTTCCGCTCCGGGACCGGCGGGCATCCCCCGCCTGATGGTCCCGGCCCACACCGACCGCCGTCCGGATCCCCGCGCGACGGTCCCCACCCACACCGGGAACCCCCCACAGACACACCTCCCAAGTCCCCACCACCCAAGGAAGATTGCCGTGACCAGTCTCAGTGCCGAGACCCTGGCAGCGGACGCCGTCGAGCCGATCACCTCGGCCGGGCACGCCCAGCTGGGGATAGCCGTGCTCGCCGGCATCGCCGTCATCGTCCTGCTCATCACGAAGTTCAAGCTGCACGCCTTCCTCGCGCTGACCATCGGCTCGCTGGCGCTCGGCGCCTTCGCCGGGGCTCCTATGGACAAGGCCATCGCCAGCTTCACCGCCGGGCTCGGCTCGACGGTCGCGGGCGTGGGTGTGCTCATCGCGCTCGGCGCCATCCTGGGCAAGCTCCTCGCGGACTCCGGAGGCGCCGACCAGATCGTCGACACGATCCTGGCCAAGGCGAGCGGCCGGGCCATGCCCTGGGCGATGGTCCTGATCGCCTCGGTGATCGGTCTGCCGCTCTTCTTCGAGGTCGGCATCGTGCTGCTGATCCCGGTCGTCCTGATGGTGGCCCGGCGCGGCAATTACTCACTGATGCGGATCGGCATCCCGGCGCTGGCCGGACTGTCCGTCATGCACGGTCTGGTACCGCCGCACCCGGGGCCGCTGGTCGCGATCGACGCGGTCGGCGCCAACCTCGGCGTGACGCTGGCACTCGGCGTCCTCGTCGCCATCCCGACCGTCATCATCGCCGGGCCGGTCTTCTCCCGCTTCGCCGCCCGCTGGGTGGACGTGGCGCCGCCGGAGAAGATGATCCCGCAGCGCGCCTCGGACGAGCTCGACCGGCGCCCGGGCTTCGGCGCCACCCTGGCCACCGTGCTGCTCCCGGTCGTCCTGATGCTGGCCAAGGCGCTGGTGGACATCGTGGTCGACAACCCCGAGGCGAAGGTGCAGCGGGTGTTCGACGTGATCGGCTCCCCGCTGATCGCCCTGCTCGCCGCCGTGATCGTCGGGATGTTCACGCTCGGCCGGGCGGCCGGGTTCACCCGGGACCGGCTGTCGTCGACCGTGGAGAAGTCGCTGGTGCCGATCGCGGGCGTGCTGCTGATCGTCGGCGCGGGCGGCGGCTTCAAGCAGACCCTGATCGACTCCGGTGTGGGCGAGATGATCCTCGACATCTCCGAGGACTGGTCCATACCGGCCATGCTGCTCGCCTGGCTGATCGCGGTCGCGATCCGGCTCGCCACCGGTTCGGCGACGGTCGCGACGATCTCGGCGGCCGGTCTGGTCGCGCCGCTGGCCGCGGACATGTCGACCACGCACGCGGCGCTGCTCGTACTCGCCATCGGTGCCGGGTCGCTGTTCTTCTCGCACGTCAACGACGCCGGATTCTGGCTGGTGAAGGAGTACTTCGGACTCACCGTCGGCCAGACGCTCAAGACCTGGTCGGTGATGGAGACCGTGATCTCGGTGGTCGCGGGCGGCCTGGTGCTGTTGTTGTCACTGATCATCTAGCGCTTGCCGGAACGCCGGTACGTGCTCCTCGGCAGGCGACCGCCGGGGAGCGCGTAGCGGCAGACGGCGACAGGGCGGCCCGCATCGGCCCGCCTTCCCAGAACGCGCCCCGGGTTCCCTACTCCCCCGTTGCGGGACCCGGGGCGCCCCCCTGCCCGCACATGCCTCGGCCCTGCCTGCACGTACCTCGGCCGCGCCCGGACCTACTTCGGCGCTGTCCGCACGCGCCTTGCCGTATACGGCGGCTCCCCGCAGCGACGCGTTCAGTGCCGCCTGCCCCGCCGCCCGGACGGCACGGCCGCCGCCTTCTCCAGTTGGAACGCCTCGTTGCCCAGGCCGATCCGGGCGTGCACCTCGGGCCGGTTGGCCTTCAGGTAGAGCCCGTGTCCGACACCGAGCAGGGCGGCGAGCAGGATCAGGCCGGGCAGCAGCCAGGTCAGGGCCGAGCCGGGGCCCGCGGCGACCAGGACGTCGAAGTCCTTGACGGTGTAGACGGCGATGACGACCAGGCCCGCGCCCGCGAGCCCGGAGGCGATCAGCCGCCACACCTGGGCCCGGCCCGCGCCCCGGCCGACGAAGAAGACGATCACGGCCAGGCTGGACAGCGCCATCAGCACGATCACGCCGAGCGCGCCGACGTTGCCCATCCAGGTGAACAGGTGCAGCACCGGCGCCGTCGGATCGCCGGTCGGCCCGTCGTCGGTCACCGCGAAGGCCCCCACGACCAGGAGCGAGACGACGGTCTGCAGCAGCGCTCCGGTGCCCGGGGCGCCGCTCGCGGAGTTGGTGCGCCCGAAGACGGCGGGCAGCAGACCCTCGCGGCCCATGGCGAAGGCGTAGCGGGCGACAACGTTGTGGAAGCTCAGCATGGCCGCGAACATGCCGGTCACGAACAGCACATGGACCACATCGGTGAACGTCCCGCCGAGCCGTTCCTCGGTGAGGAAGAAGAGCAGGCCCGCGCTGTGCTCGCGGGCGGCGGGCACGATGCCCGCGGGCCCGGCCGCGACCGTCAGCGCCCAGCAGGTCAGCGCGAAGAAGACGGCGACGAAGCCGACGGCGAGGAACATCACCCGGGCCACGACGACTTGGGGGCGGCTGGTCTCCTCGGCGTAGACGGGCGCCTGCTCGAAGCCGAGGAAGGCCGCGACGCAGAAGCAGAGCGCGGTGCCCACTCCGGCACCGCTGAGGGTGTCGGGGTTGAACGCGTGCAGGGAGAGTCCCTCGCCCGCCGGGTCGGCCACCGCCGCGACGTCGAAGATCACCACCAGGACCACTTCGACGAGCAGCAGGACGCCGAGCACCTTGGCGTTGGCGTCGATCTTCAGCCACGCGAACCCGCCCACCACCAGCACCGCCGCCAGCGCGGGCACCCACCAGACGACCTCCAGGTCCAGGTAGGTCGCGCAGAGGCTGGAGACCTCGAAGCCGAAGATCCCGTAGATGCCGACCTGCAGGGCGCTGTAGGCGACCAGCGCGACGGCGGCCGCGCCCGCGCCGACGGTCCCGCCGAGCCCGCGCGCGATGTACGCGTAGAAGGCCCCGGCGTTGTGCACATGGCGGCTCATCTCGGCGTAGCCGAAGGAGAACAGGGCGAGCACCGCGCCGAGTATCACGAAGAGCAGTGGCTGTCCGACGATCCCCATCACACCGAATGCCGTGGGCATGACACCCGCGACGACCATGAGGGGGGCGGTGGCCGCGAGCACCGAGAGCAGCAGCCCGGCCGTGCCGAGCCGGCCGCCCCGCAGGGCACGCTCCTGGCCCTTGAAGGTGCTGATGGCTCCGGCCTCGGCGGCCTCGGTGCGCGTGGTGCCGGTCTGTTCTTGGCCCCTCGTCATGGCGGGTTCGTCCTTTCCGGGCTGGGTGTACGGGCGGCCGCTTCCGGCAGGAGTACGCCGGGCGCGACGGCGGGATCAGGCCGAACCGAGCGCGGCCTCGCGGGCCGCGCGGAAGGCCTCGAAGGGATCGCGGTCCGGGTAGGACCAGGGGTGCGGCGTCGCGTGCGGGCCGATCCGGTGGAAGAGCGCGGCGGCCTCGGCCGCGCGGCCCTCGCAGAACTTCGCGTGGGCGAGGAAGTTGAGGTCGACCCGGTTGCGCGGGTGCTGGTCGCGCCCGTACTGCAGCCACCAGTCGAAGGCGACCCGCATCACCTGGCGGGCGCGGCGCCCGGCCCAGTGTCCGGCGGCCACCGGGTCGGCGGGTTCGATGCCGGTGGCGGCGAGCACGCGGTAGCGCTCGGCGTGCGCGACCACCGGGAGCAGGGCGAGCGGCGAGTCGGGCGGGGCCTGTTCGGCGGCCCAGGAGGCGAAGTCGTAGACCTCGTGCAGCGGGTCCTGGCCCGCTTCGGGGTTGCGTTCGGCGAGGCGGGCGATCATCAGGTGGTGCGCGTGATGGTGCTCGGGGTGGCGGTGGCGCACCTCGTCGAAGAGCCGGACCACGTCCTCCTCGCGCCCCAGATGCCGCTCCAGGATGAGCAGTCCCAGCCAGGGCGTGGGGTCCTCGGGCACCAGCGGGACCACCCGTCGGCAGGCTTCGCGGGCGGCGTCCGGTTTCGCCCTGCCGCGCAGGGCGAGGAAGACGGCTGCCACGGCCTCCAGTACGGCGGCGTCGGCGGACTCGGGTTCGGCGAGCCGCCAGTCCCGGGCCCAGGCGGTGGTGGTCGGCTCCGTGGCCAGTGCGGACAGCCGGTGGCCACGGCGGTCCCAGTCCGTGCCGGTCTCGGTGAGCAGGGTGCGCACATCGGTCCAACGGCCCTGCGCCAGGGCCGAACGGGCGGCGGCGAGCGCGGTGTCGTCCAGGGCGGCGTCGAAGACGTACGCGGACTTCCTTCGGCCGCGGCCGAAGGGAGGAGGGGGTGGGGACACCGCGGAATTTCCTCCACGACGCAGCTCGACCGGCGAATGATCTCGGACAGCAAAGCGGGGCCCGCCGCTCCGAGTCAAGGGCTCCCATGAAGAGTGTGCACACCCGGGGAAGCCGGTGCGGGGCCGGTTCAACACGGGCCAGGGAACGGGGAATTGCCGCACACCGAGCCCCCATCGAGGCCCCGAGCCTCGCGTATGGAGGCGAGAAAGCGCCCCCACCTGCAACTCACGTTCTGTTGTTGCTTGTTCACACTCCTGAGTCATCACGCGCCCCACCCGTACCGGAAAGGCGATTTTCAGCCACAGCGCTTCCCGTCGGAGCGGCTTCAGCTTGGCGTGAACCACACGGTCGGGGCGGGCTGATCGAAGCGCACCCCTCGCCGCACTCCGGGCGCACGCGCCCCAGCGCCCCGGCACGCGATCCCGCCGCGCCCCGCACCACCACCGCGCCCACACGGCGCACGCCGCCCCGGAGCGCCGCCCCGAGCGCCGCCCGCGGCGCCCTGTCGCGCAATCCCTCACATAGAGGACCAAGCCCTCACATAGCGCTATCGTCGGCAGCGCCCGCCCACCCCCGGCCGGTTCGAGTAGGTGCGCAGTGTCGGTTCTGGTTGTGCTTCTCGCCGTCGGGGCGGCCTGCTGCCTCGGTACCGGATTCGTGCTCCAGCAACAGGCCGCACAGCACGCCCCGCTGGGCGACTACATGTCCTGGCGGCTGCTGCTCGACCTGATGCGGATGCCGCGCTGGCTGACCGGCATCGCGTTCATGGCCTGCGGGATGGCGCTGGGTGCGGTGGCCCTCGGCCAGGGCGAGGTGACGCTCGTCGAACCGCTTCTCGCCACCAACCTCCTCTTCGCCCTCGTACTGTCGCGGCACCTGACCGGGCAGCCGCTCGGCCGCCAGGGCTGGGCCGGGCTCGCGCTGCTCGCGGGAGGCGTCACGACGTTCATCCTGGCGGGTGAGCCCCAGGGCTCCGACCAGGTCGCGGGACCGCTGCGGCACTGGCTGATCTTCGGCGTCGTCACCGGCATCGCTCTGCTGCTCGCCGGGGTCGCCGCCCACCGCCGCCCCTTCTACGGACCGGTCCTGCTGGGCGCGGCGGCCGGTCTCCTCTACGGCGTGCAGGACGCGCTGACCCGGGTCAGCGGCGAGCGGCTCGGCGACGGCGGCTGGCCCCTCTTCTTCGAGAGCTGGCAGCCGTACGCCGTCCTGGTACTCGGCGTCACCGGGCTGATCCTGGTGCAGAGCGCCTTCGAGACGGCACCGCTGCAGATGTCGCTGCCCGCCCTGACCGCCGCCCAGCCGCTGGCCGGGATCGTCTGCGGGGTCGGCTTCCTCGGCGACCGGGTGCGTACCGACACCGGTGCCCTGGCCTGGGAGGCGGCGGGCCTCGCCGCGGTCGTCACCGGCATCGTGCTGCTCGGGCTGCACCCCGCGCTGCCCACACGGACGGCGGGCCCCGGCGAAGAGACGAGGGACCTTCAGCCACGGTGAGGGGCGCCCTGATTGGATGGACACATGAGCGCCGCCGACGAGATCCTCGACATCGTGGACGCGCACGACCACGTGATCGGCCAGGCACCGCGCGGCGAGGTCTACGCCCGCGGACTGCGCCACCGCTGTGTGTTCGTGCTCGCCACCGACCCCGACGGCCACCTCTTCGTGCACCGCAGAACGCCCACCAAGCTGGCCTTCCCCTCCTGCTACGACATGTTCGTCGGCGGAGTGGTCGGCGCCGGTGAGAGCTACGACGACGCGGCGCTGCGCGAGGCCGAGGAGGAGCTGGGCGTACAGGGGCTGCCCAGGCCCGTACCGCTGCTGAAGTTCCTGTACGAGGACGACAGCGGCCCGCGGAACGGGGGCGACGGCGAACCCTTCGCCTGGTGGTCCTGGGTCTACCAGGTCCGCTGCGACCTTCCCGTACAGCCCCAGCCCGAGGAGATCGACTGGTACGGCTTCCTCACCGAGCAGGAGGTCGACGCGCGCCTTGGCACCTGGGAGTGGACGCCGGACGGGCTCGCCGCCTACGCGCTGGTCAAGGCGCGGCGAGGCGAGGAAGGGGGCACGGGTGTCGCGCGGTGAGGACTGGCGGCGGGTGGCGCGGCTGTGGCTGGCACCCGCCCGTATCGCCGAGGAGGGGGACACCCCCGATTACCGCTTCTCGCTGGCCAACGAACGTACCTTCCTGGCCTGGCTGCGCACCGCCCTCGCGCTGATCGGCGGCGGCTTCGCGGTGGACCAGTTCCTGCCCGACCTGCGCTGGGCCTGGCGGGTGTGCCTGGCGGTGGCCCTCCTCGCGGCGGGCGTGCTGTGCGCGTTGCGGGCGGTCAACCACTGGGTGCGCTGCGAGCGGGCGATGCGGCGCGGGCAGGACCTGCCGGTGTCCCGGTTTCCGGCGCTGATGGCCCTCGCCATCGCCGTGGTCGCCCTGCTCATGGTGGTGATCGTGCTCGCGGGCGGGCAGTCGTGACGGCGCGCGACCCGGGGCTCCAGCCGGAGCGGACCAGGCTGGCCTGGCGGCGCACCACGCTGGCCTGCACGGTGGCCACCGTCCTCGCGGGCAAGGCGGCCCTGCAGAGCGGCGACGCGCCCGGCGTCCTGGCCGGGGTGCTGTGTGTGCTGCTGTGGCTGGGCTTTCTGTGGGTGGCCCACCGCAGGATCACCGCGCTCGGCGAGGCGGCCGTTCCCCGGCCGCTGGTGCCGCGGCTCGCCACCACGGCCGCGCTGTGCACGATGGCGCTCGCGGTGTGCGGCGCCGTCGTCGTGCGCTGACGCCCGGCCCGCCCGCGCCGCAGCAGGGTCAGTCGCCCCAGTCGACCGTGACCACGATCTTTCCCCGGGTGTGCCCCTCCTGGCTGCGGCGGTGCGCCTCGGCGGCCTCGGGCAGCGGGAAGGTCTCGGCCACGTGTACGCGCAGTTCCTCGTGCTCCACGAGTTCGGAGAGCCGCCGCAGATCCTCGGCGTCGGGGCGGACGAAGAGATAGCGCCCGCCGAGGCTGACCACCTCGTGGTCGGCGACCGAGACCAGCCGCCCGTCCGGTGCGAGCAGGTGTTCCGAGCGGCGCAGGGTGTCCCCGCCGACCGTGTCCAGGATCGCGTCCACGCCCCCGGACGCCAGTTGCCGCACGCCCTCGGCGAGGTCCTCCCGGTAGTCGACCGGCTCCGCGCCCAGCTCCCGCAGATAGTCGTGGTTGCCGGCGGAGGCGGTACCGATCACCCGGGCGCCGAAGTGCCGCGCGATCTGCACGGCCGCCGAGCCGACACCACCGGCGGCCGCGTGCACGAGGACCACCTCGCCCTCCTGGACGCGCAGGGCCCGGGTCAGTGCCTGGTAGGCGGTGAGCCCGGTGAGCGGGAGGCCCGCCGCCTCCTCGAATCCGATGTTGCGCGGCTTGCGGGCCAGGGTGCGTACGGGCGCGGCCACGTACTCGGCGAAGGTGCCGCGCGAGAGCATGTCCTCGCGTACGTAGCCGACCACCTCGTCGCCGACCGCGAACTCGGTGACGGAGGCGCCGGGCTGGGTCACCACCCCGGAGACGTCCCAGCCGGGGACGACCGGGAACACGGCGTCGAACGCGCTGTCGAGACGGCCCTCGCGTGCCTTCCAGTCGACCGGGTTCACGGCCGCCGCGCGGACCTTCACAAGCACCGAGTCGGGGCCCACCTTGGGGTCGGCCACGTCCCCGTACTCCAGCACCTCGGGTCCGCCGTAGCTGCGGTAGGTGATCGCCTTCATGCTGCCCCTTGTACGTACGGGCCTGTGGTGACGGGTTCGCCGCTGCTCACTGCCGACCGGCGCTGATCACTGTGGATCACTGTCGAGGCTGCCACAGGAGGCCCTCGGCGGCATCACGAGCGGCCACCGCCCCGGCGCGGTCCCGGGCGCCCTACCGCCCCGAGGTGCCAACTGGCAGTCTGTGCGGGCCTGTTGTCGATCACGAATCCGGGAGTGCGCATGACCGCGCGGGAGCCGTACACCGTGGCGCTGGCCGAGGGGGTGCACGCCTATGTGCAGCCGGACGGCGGGTGGTGCCTGAACAACGCCGGTTTCCTCTCCGACGGCACCTCGACCCTGCTCGTCGACACCGCGGCGACCGAACGCAGGGCCAGGGCGCTGCGCGCGGCGCTCCTGGCGACGGGCGCCCCGCCGCCCGCGCAGGTGGTGAACACCCATCACCACGGCGACCACACCTACGGCAACAGCGTCTTCACGCCGCGGGCGACGATCGTCTCGCACGCCGACTGCCGCCGTGAGGCGCTCGCCGCGGGCAACCACCTGGAGCTGCTCTGGCCCCGGACCGAGTACGGCGAGGTCCCGGTGACGCCCGCGAGCCTCACCTACACCGACCGGCTGACCCTGTTCACGGGCGGCACCGAGGCCCAGGTGCTGCATCCCGGGCCCGCGCACACGGTCGGGGACTCGGTGGTGTGGCTGCCCGGGGAGCGGATCCTGTTCACCGGGGACCTGATCTTCGAGGGCGGCACCCCGTTCGTGCTGATGGGGTCGCTCAGCGGCTCGCTGCGCGCCCTCGCCATGCTGCGCGAACTCGGCGCCGAGACCGTCGTCCCCGGGCACGGGCCGGTCACCGACCCCTCCGCGTACGACCGGACCGAGCGGTACCTGCGCTTCCTCGCCGACCTGGCGCAGACGTCCCGCGCGAGCGGGCTGACCCCACTGCAGGCGGCGCTCGGCGCGGACCTCGGCGAGTTCGCCGAGCTGCGCGAGAGCGAGCGGCTGGTGGCCAATCTGCACCGGGCCTACGCGGAGCTCGACGGGCTGCCGCCCGGTTCCCCGCTGGATCTGCTCACCTGCTTCGGCGACATGGCGACCGTCAACGGCGGCGAGATGGTGGCCTGTCACGCCTGAGCCCGCCCCCGGTGACGGGCGAGGCGGCGAGGCCCGGCGTACGGCTCAGGGCCGCAGCGCCTGCAGCAGCAGATCGGCGAGGTGGTCGGCGACCTGCTGCGGGGAGAGCGGGCCGTCGGGCCGGTACCAGGTGGACAGGTGGTGCACCGAGCCGAAGTGGTAGTCGACGACGAGGTCGGCGGGGGTCGCGTCGGAGAACACCCCCGAGCGCTGGCCCTCCTCGACCAGGGCCCGGAACCGCTCGTGGTAGCGGCGCCGTTCGGCCCGTACCCGCTTGTGGTTCTCGGGCCCGAGGTGGTGCATGGAGCGGAAGAAGATGGAAGCGTCGTCGAGGTTGTCGATGGTGGTGACCACCACGTCCGCGGCGGCGTCGCGCAGCCGCCGCTCCACGGGCCCCTCCGCCTGGGCGAAGTCGTCCAGGCGCTCCTGCTGGAGGCGCAGCACCCGGGCGTAGACCTCCAGGAGCAGCTCTTCCTTGGAGCCGAAGTAGTGGTAGAGGGCGCCCTTGGTGACACCGGCCGACTCCACGATCTCCTGGACGGAGGTGCGGTCGTAGCCCTGTTCGGCGAAGAGGCGGGTGGCCGCGGCCAGCAGCCGCTGCGGCACCGGCGCCGCCGGTTCGTCCGTGTTCCTGGCCATTGCCGCCACCTGCCTCTGTTCATCCGTTCTTCGCCGGGTCAGCGAACTCTCGTCGGAGGATCTTCCCACTTGTCGGGTCCACGGCTTCCCCCGAGGGCAGCACTCCGCACGCCGCCCCTCGCACCGGCCCCCGCTCCCCCGGCCGGACTCACCGCCCATTTCCCCCTGCCGCGTTCGTTCCCCGCCACCGCCCGCCGCGCTAGCGTGCGTGGCCGCGGTCCTGTTGTGCGTCATGCCGTCATATCTCTTGTACGTCGTGTCCGTTGAGCGCCATGTGTCTTGTACGGCAGGCCTGTTGAGTGTCAGGGGTCACTTCCCCTGGTGAGTGATGCGTTGTTCCCCGAGTGCGGAGGTCACCATGAACCTGTCCAGACGGGGCCTGCTGGCCGCGACCACCTCGGCCGCCGGAGCACTGGCACTGTCCACCCCCGCCACGGCGGCCGACACCGGCGGCGGGCGGCTGCGTACCGGCTTCGAACGGCTGGCCGCCGACGGCTACGCCCTGCTGTCCGGCAGCCGCGTCGGCGTCGTCACCAATCCGACGGGAGTCACCGGCGGCCGGAGCGACGACCCCGGCGGGGCGGCGGGCGTACGGCACATCGTCGACGTCATGCACGCCGACGAGCGCGTCGACCTGATCGCTGTCTTCGGCCCCGAGCACGGTTTCCGCGGCACCGCGCAGGCGGGCGGCTCCGAGGGCCGCTACGACGACCCGGCCACCGGACTGCCGGTCTACGACACGTACCTCAAGAGCGGACAGGCACTCGCGGACATCTTCACCGCCTCCGGCGTGGACACGATCGTCTTTGACATCCAGGACGTCGGCGCCCGCTTCTACACCTACATCTGGACGCTCTTCGACTGCATGGAGTCCGCCCGGCTGGCGGGCAAGCGCTTCGTGGTCCTCGACCGGCCCAACCCGGTGACCGGCCGCGCGGCCCTGGGCCCGGTGCTGCACAAGGAGTTCGCCAGCTTCGTGGGCCGCCGGCCCATCTCACAGGCGCACGGGATGACGGTCACCGAACTCGCGCGCCTGTTCAACGGCGAGTTCCTGGAGTCGCCCGTACCGCTGGAGACCGTGACCATGACCGGCTGGCGGCGCAGGGACTTCTACGAGGAGTCGGGACTGCCCTGGGTGCCGCCGAGCCCCAACATGCCGACGCCGGACACCGCGCTGGTCTACGCGGGCACCTGCATGTTCGAGGGGACGAACCTGTCCGAGGGCAGGGGGACCACCCGGCCCTTCGAACTGCTCGGCGCCGAGGGCGTCGACCGCCGGTGGGCGCAGGCGGCGAACGCGCTCGCACTGCCCGGAGTGGCCTTCCGGGAGGCCTACTTCGCGCCCACCTTCTCGAAGTTCCAGGGCAAGACGGTCGGCGGGGTGCAGATCCACGTCCACGACCGCCACGCCTTCGATCCGGTGCGCACCGGAGTCGCCCTGCTGATCACGGCCAAGCAGGTGTGGAGCGGATTCGCCTGGCGACCGGACAACTGGATCGACAAGCTCACCGGCAGCACCCTGGTGCGCACCATGATCGACGCGGGCGCGGGCACCGACGAGGTCGTCGCCGCCTGGCAGCGGGAGCTCGACACCTTCCGCCTGATTCGTACACGTTATCTCCACTACCGCTGACCGACCTCGTCCGACAGCTCCCTGAACCAGCGTTTCACCAGGTCACAGGCGTGCGGCCGGGGCCCGCTCCGCTTCAGCGGCAGCGCGGTCCCCGGCCTCCGCCGGATTTTCCTCGCCATTTGCCCCGCAGAGGGGATCCGACAGGCCTGCTCGTACGTCTACGGGTAGACGCCCGTACGACAAGACCTGGTACGTGTGACGGAGGGACAGCGAGATGGCAGGGTTCAGAAGCCTCGCAAGACAGGTGCGCGATCCGCGCAACGACCTTGCCCTGCGCAGGTATTCACTGCGCAAGTGCCTGGAGCGGTTCGCTCCTTACGGCCACCGGGCCACCTGGGACCACCTGTGCTCCCGGTCCGGGTTCGGCCCCGAGGACCGCTCCCCCGACCCCCGGCGGCTGCTCTCCGCGCTGGACGAGCTGGAGGCCGCCCGAGCCGTCTGGCTCGCCTACGAGGACGACTTCGCCGAGCGCCGCAGGCGCGAGAAGCACGAGGGACTGCGCCGCCCGTCCAGCGTGGACGACTGGCACCGGCTCACCTGGGGCGGTTTCGGCGTCGCCTGGTGCGACGACCCCGCCGTGCACCCCCACGATCCGCTCGCCGTCGTACTCGGCCGGATCATCGACGCCCTGGAACGCCACCCCGGCGCGAGCTGCCCGGTCTGCGAGGGACACAGCCTGCTCTGGCGGAACGACCTGGCTCACGAGCCCTCCTGCGCCCCCGTGTGCACGGACTGCGGCATCGTCGTGCCACGCCCGGTACTGACCGACGCGGCCGTGAGCCGCGCCTGGCACGCCCGGGTACTCGTCTCGGCCTGAGCGACCAACCGCGACGGGACGCCGTTGGCACAACTCCTCATGCCCCTACGCCCGCACACCCCCTCGTCCACCCGCCGGACGCCGCTCGTTAAGGTGGCCGCTCGGCACGGCGCGGCCACCGCGCGGCAGACAAAGGGGGCGGGGTGTCGGGCGAGCGGACGGGCTGGATCCGGGTGCCGGTGGGCGAGGACGCGGACCGCTGGACCACCCGCCGCGCCTCCCGCACGGTCCTGTTCGTCGTGCACAACGTCACGTCCGCGACCCGGCTCCTCGACGTACTGCCGCTGTTCCGCGACGATCTGCGCGTCCAGCTCCTGCTGACCTGCACCGGCTCCTCCCCGTTCCGGAGCGGTACGGACGAACTGCTCGCCGCCCTCGAACTCCCCGTACTGAGCTGGGAGCAGGCCTGCGCGACCGAAGTGGACCTGGTCGTCACCGCCAGTTTCGGCGGCCAACTCCACTGCCTTCAAGGGCCTGTTGTCGCCCTCTCACACGGCATTGGATACAATAAGAGGCTGGCCGCGCCGGGAGCCGGGAGCCGGGAGCCGGGAGCCGGGAGCCGGGAGCCGGGAGCCGGGAGCCGGGAGCCGAATCGGCCGTGGCGGGGCCGGTGTTCGGGCTGTCGCCCGAGTGGAATCTGGCCGGGGGCAAGCCGGTCGCGGACGTCATGGTGCTGTCCCACCCCGAGCAGCAGGAGCGCCTCGCGCACTACGGCGGCGGGGGCGGGCCGCGCGGTGTACTCGCGGGTGACCCCTGTTTCGACCGGATGCTCGCCGCGCGCCGGTACCGGGAGCGGTACCGCAGGGCACTGGGCGTGCGTCACGGCCAGCGGCTCGTCGTACTCAACTCCACCTGGAATCCCGAGTCGTTGTTCGGCGACGGGGCGGGAACCGATCCGGAGCGGGCGCCCGGCCACCACCACCTCCGTGAACCGGGAAACGACGTACTGCGCAGGCTGCTCGCGCGGCTTCCGGCCCAACTGCCGGTCGACGACTACCGGTTGGCGGCCGTCCTGCATCCCAACATCTGGCACGGTCACGGCCCGGGCCAGGTGCGGACCTGGCTGGACTCGGCCCGCCGCGCCGGTCTCACCCTGATCGATCCGCTCCACGACTGGCGCCAGGCGGTGCTCGCCGCGGACGCGGTCATCGGCGACTTCGGCTCGGTCAGCTACTACGCGGCGGCCCTCGGCACCCCCGTACTGCTCGCCGCGACGGGCGCCGACCGTCTCGATCCGCTCTCCCCCGTCGCCCGCTTCGTCCGCACGGCACCGCGGCTCGACCCGGCGGCTCCCCTGGGCGCCCAACTCGACGCGCTGATCGGGGCCCAGCAGGGGCCCCGGCCCGGACCCGATGAGCCCGGGTTCGGTGTGCCCGGGCCCACCGAACCCGGGCGCACCGAACCGGGGCCCGCCGAGCTGACGACCTCCGACCCCGGCCGGTCGGCGTTCCTGCTGCGGCGGCTCTTCTACGAACTCATCGGCATCGGCGAGCCCGGCAGCCCCGCCCACCTCGATCCGCTGCCGATGCCCGCGTACCAACCCCCTTGCCATCTGGCGCCGTTGGCGGTGCGGACGACGCGGTGTGCGGGCACCGCGGTGGAGATACGGCGTTACGGCGATTCCCCCTTCGCGCCGCCGACGGGCGGGGTGGCGCATCTGGCCGTGCACGAGGACACCCTCGATCCGGAGGCGCTGGCCCTGGCCGATGTGCTCTTCCGCGAGGGCGCGGCGGACGATCCGGTGCTCGGCACACCCGAGGAGTGGACGGCGGAGGCGCTCGCCCGGCATCCGCACGCGGCACTCGCGGCCCGGGTCACCGGCCCGGCCGAGTGCGTGGCGCGGCTCAGGAGCGGCGATCTCTACGACCTGGTGGGCGAGCCGCGCGGGGCCGACCCGGCGGCCGCCGCCTCGGCGCTGCTCGGCTGGCTGGCCGAAGGCGGCAAGCCGGACGAGCTCCTGGCCGGGGGACTGACCGTGGTGACCGACGCCGCGAGGTACGCGGTACGGGTCACCCGGCGCTGAGGCAGCGCTCGCGCAGCCTGCGCACCCGGTCGGCGTGCGGGCTCGCGTTCTCCTCGCCGAGGATCCGCAGCGCACGGTCGAGGAGCGGCAGCGCCGCCGCCAAGTCCTCGGCTTCCAGGTGGACTTCGCCGAGATCGGTGAGCGTGCGCGCGGCGTTGTAGGCCTCCTTCTGCGTCTCCTCGAAGAAGACCAGGGCCCCCGAGAGGAAGCGGGCGGCCTCGTCGAAGCGGCCGAGCCCGCGCAGGGCACGACCCCGGTGGCGCAGGAGCAGCGCCCGCCCGCGCGGAGCGTCCTCGAAACCCTCGTCGCCCTCGGCGAGTTGGGCGAGTTCCTCGTCGGCCCGCTCGAAGAGCGCGTACGCCTCGTCCCAGTTCCACTGGGACAGACGCAGCAGGCCGAGGCACTCCAGGGCGGTGGCGCGTCCTCGCCGGTGGCCGTCGGCCGCCTCCGCCTCCTCGGCGAGCCGGAGCTGGCGCTCGGCCTCCTGGTGCTGGCCCAACTCGACAAGGGCGTTGCCGAGTTGGGTGCACGCCCGGCCCTCGATTCGGGTGCCCGGATAAAGCGCACCGGCGGCCCGTGCCGCCGCCCGGAGCGCGGGCAGCAGTTCGTCGGTCGCGCCCGCCTTGAGCTGAACGGCCCACTGCGCCTCGCCGAGTTGGCGCGCGGACTCCGCATCGCCGCTCTGCGCGGCCGCGAGGGTCGCCTGCACCAGGTTCCTGCGTTCGGCGATCAGGGCGGCCACGGCCTCGCCCAGCCGCGTGCGGGGCCCGGCGTCAAGTGAGGTGTACAGCGGCCCGAGCCACCAGCGCTGCGGCAGCGCCGCGCGGTCCGCGCGCACCGCGAACTCCAGGTACCAGCGGACGGTACGGGCCAGTGCGGCGGCACAGGCCACCACTCCGTCCTCGGCGGCCGCCTCCCGCTCGGCCCGGGCCCGGACCGCCGCCCGGTACCGGTACCGGCCGTCGTCCGTGGTCAACAGCAGCCCGCGGGCGGCGAGTTCGGCCAGCGCGTCAGCGGCCCGCGCCTCCTCGATTTCGGCCGTGTGCGCGGCGACGGCGGGCCCGAATCCGGGCCACTCCCACAGGGCCATCAGCCGGAAGACCCGCAGCGCGGTCGCGTCGAGCCCTGAGGTTCCGGCCTCGACGGCGTAGTCCACGGGTTCCCGGCCCGCCCCGGAGAGCGCGAGGTCCGGCTCGGACAGCCGTGGGGCGAGGGCACGCAGCGCGAACGGGGACCCGCCGCAACGTTCCAGTACGGCGGGCAGCACGGCCGCGGCCCCGGCGACGGTCTGCCGGTCGGTGAGTTCGGTCAGGAGCCGGACCGCGTCACGTTCCACGAGCGGGCCCACCGACAGGGGCACGGCGTCGAGTTGGGCGAGGCGCTCGCGGGCGACGACGACCGTGAAGGCGTACGGTGCCGCGGTGATCAGGGGCCGTACCTGTGCCGCCGTTGCGGCGTGGTCCAGGACGACCAACAGGCGGCGGCTGCCGATGAGTTCGCGCAGCAAGGCGGTCCTGTCCTCGGTGGCGGGCGGCATCTGCGCCGCGGCCACGCCGAGTTGCCCCAGAAGGATCCGGGCCGCCGCGGCCGGTGCCAGTGCGGCGCCGGTCCCGCCCTGGCCGCACAGGTCCACGTACAACTGCCCGTCCGGGAAGGCCTTTTCGTTGCTGTGTCCGTAGTGCGCCGCGAGTGCGCTGGTGCCCATGCCGGCCGCGCCGTGCAGCAGGGCGACCCGCGGACGGCCGTCGCTCTTGCGTCCTGCCTCCCGGGCCAGCTCGCGCAGGAGTTCCCGGCGGTCGGTGAAGAACCGTACGGACGGCGGGAGTTCGCGGGGTGTGCGGGTCACCGTGGCGCCCTGTGGGCTGCTGCCGATCCAGGCCCGCACCGCCGACGCGTGCCGGGGATCCCGCGCGGCGGCCTCGGCCAGTTCCCTGGCGAGTTGCTCCCGCTCGGCGGCGTCCCGGGGCGCGGGCACCGCGCGGCCGGTCACCCGCCGGGCCAGGGCCCCCGCCGATTCCCAGGCGCTCTTGCCCACCTCGCTCGCCATCCCCGCGGCGACCAAGCTCAGCGTCCCGGTCAGAGGGCCCCACAGCATCGGATCGAACATCGCGGACTCCCCCTGCACCTGGCCCGTCACGACCGGGGCGCCGCCCGGCCCCGGCGTCGCGAGCACTCACCTCGACGACCACGCCGATCCTAACGGGGCGGGAACGGAGCGCGTCGGCCGGTGCACCGAGCGCGACGATTCCGGGGCTCCTGCCCACCCGCCGTGACCGGGCACCGTCGGCGCCGCGCGAGGTTAGCAGCCACATATTCGCTGGCCAACTCCTATTGGCCGCACCAGAGTTGGGTGCATGACCAGCAACCCAACGGTCCCCCGGACCAGCTGAAGGAGCCAGGAGCACACCATGTCGACGCTGCGCGTCACCGCCGAGAAACTCACCGTCCACGAGCACCCGAACGCCGACGCCCTCGAGCTGGCCCAGGTGGGCCTGTACCGCGCCGTCGTCGCCAAGGGGGCTTTCCGTACGGGTGAGTTCGCGCTCTACATCCCCGAACAGGCCGTACTTCCGCAGGAGTTGATCGCGGAGCTGGGACTGACCGGGCGGCTCGCCGGCGGCAAGGCGGACCGGGTGAAGGCGGTGCGGTTGCGCGGGGAGCTGTCGCAGGGCCTGGTGTGCCGCCCCGCGGCGCTGGCGGATCACGATCTCGCGCGGGCGGCGGACGAGGGCACGGACTTCGCCGGACCGCTGGGCATCACCAAGTGGGTGCCGCCCGTGCCGACGACCATGAACGGCGACGTGGAGGCGGCCCCCGACCTGCTGCCCTGGGTCGACGTCGAGAACCTGCACCGCTACCCGGACATCTTCGAGCCCGGCGAACCGGTCGTCCTGACCGAGAAGCTGCACGGCACGGCCTGCCTCCTGACGTACCACGCCGAGGACGGCACGTATCAGGTCTCCTCCAAGGGCTTCGGCGCCAAGTCCCTTGCCCTGAAAGAGGATGCGCGCAATCTCTACTGGCGCGCGGTGCGCGGCCACGGTGTGCCCGAGGTCGCCGCACAACTCGCGAAGGAGCTGGGCGCACGCCGCGTCGGCCTCTTCGGCGAGGTCTACGGAGCGGGCGTACAGGACCTGACCTACGGCGCGGACGGGCGGCGCGAGACGCTGGGCTACGCGGTGTTCGACGTCTCCGCGGAGATCGACGGCCAGGTCCACTGGCTGGACGCGGCCGCCCTCCTCGACGGCCGACTGCCGCTGGTACCACGGCTGTTCGAGGGCCCGTACGACCTCGACGAGGTGCTGTCGGTGGCCACCGGACAGGAAACGGTCTCGGGCCGCGGCCTGCACCTGCGCGAGGGCGTCGTCATCCGTCCCGTCGCGGAGCGCTACAGCCCGGTAACCGGCGGCCGCGCCATCGCGAAGGCGGTCAGCCCCGCCTACCTCACGCGCAAGGGCGGTACGGAGTACGAGTGAACGGGCCTACGCCGTCCGGCACTTGAGGCGCCAAGCGCCCCGGGTGCCGGACGGCCCCGCCCCGGCCCCGCATCGGCTCGCGCGAGATCCGCCGCGCGCCCCGCTCAGCAGCACTTCTCCGCCTGCTGCCCGCCTTCCCCCTCGACGGGCGCCGCCTCCTTGCCCGAACCCGCCGCCCGCTTCGGACCGTTCCCCCGCCCCCGTCGCTCGCCGAACAGCACCGAACCGGTGACCCGCTCGCCCGTGATGTCGTCGGGGTTGGACAGCGCGCACTTCTCCAGGGAGAGACAGCCGCAGCCGATGCAGTCGCCGAGATAGTCCCGCAACCGGCTCAACTGGGCGATGCGTGTGTCGAGTTCGGACCGCCAGGACTCCGAGAGGCGGGCCCAGTCCTCGTGGTTGGGGGTACGTTCCTGCGGCAGTCCGGACAGTGCCTCGCGGATGGTGGCGAGCGGAATTCCGACGCGCTGGGCGGCGCGTACGAAGGCGACCCGGCGGAGCGTGTCACGGGTGTACCGGCGCTGGTTGCCCGAGGTGCGGCTGCTCTTGATGAGTCCCTTGGACTCGTAGAAGTGCAGCGCCGAGACGGCGGCGCCGCTGCGCGCCGCGAGCTGGCCGACGGTGAGTTCATGGATCTTCTCGGGAATCTGAGGCACCCTGCCGAGCCTACCCACACCGTGTGACGGACCTCGTTGACATCCCGGCCCCGGAGCAGCAGTGTAAGCAAGCGCTTATACATCGATCGATTGCGGGAGGCCGGACAGATGGCAGAGCCGAGGATCTTCACCTCCGCCGAGGAACTCAAGGCGGCGGTCGGCGAGCAGCTCGGGTACAGCGACTGGCTGGAGGTCGACCAGAAGCGGATCGACCTGTTCGCCGAGGCCACCGGCGACCACCAGTGGATCCATGTCGACCCGGAACAGGCCGCGAAGGGCCCGTTCGGCACGACCATCGCGCACGGCTATCTGACGCTGTCCCTGCTGCCCGTACTGGTACCGCAGGTGCTGCGCGTGGAGAACGTGAAGATGGGCGTCAACTACGGGTCCAACAAGGTGCGTTACCCCGCGCCCGTGCCGGTGGGCTCGCGACTGCGCGCCGGTGTGGCGCTCGCCGAGGTCGCCGAGGTGGGCGGCGGTGTGCAGGTCACCGCCAAGGTGACGATCGAGATCGAGGGGGGCGACAAGCCCGCCTGTGTCGCCGAGCCGGTGACCCGCTACTTCTTCTGATCCCGTCTGATCGCTTCGGACTCCGTCGGGGCTCTTCGGGCTTCTGCGGACCGTCGGGGCTCTTCGGGCTTCTTCGGATTCCGGGCGGCGGGGCCCGGCTCAGGCCGAGCCGGGCTCCTTGGCCCCCACCATGCGCAGGGCGAGGTCCGCGTAGAGCCGGCCGACCTCCTCGGGCGTGCGGCGGCCGCCTTCCTTGAACCACCGCGCCACGTCGATGCACAGGGACAGCACCGCCAATGTGGTGCCCGGCACGTCGGGTACGTCGAACTCGCCCGCGGCCACGCCGTCGTTGATGATGCCGCGGACCTCGGCGTCGGCCTGCCGCCGCAGCGCCACGATCTCGGCGCGGCTCTCCTCGCCGAGCGCCTCGAGTTCGTACTGCACGACGCGGGCGGTGGTGTGCTGGGCCGCGTGCCAGCCGACGAAGGAGCGCACCGCGAGCGCGAGCCGTTCGGCCGCGCTGCCCTCGGCGCCCGACGCGGACCGCAGGACCTCGACGGCCCGCTCGTGGCCGATCCTGCTGATCCGGTGGAGGAGCTCCTCCTTGGTCTTGTAGTGGATGTAGAGCGCCGCCGGGCTCATGCCCGCACGACCTGCGATGTCGCGGGTCGTGGTGGCGTGATAGCCACGCTCGGCGAAGGCGTCCACAGCCGCGATGAGCAGCCGGCGCGCCGCCTCCGGGGTGACCTCGCCCCAGGGCCTGCCCTCGGCGACACCGTCCTTGGCCGCAGCCATCCTGTGCTCCTTCCACCCGTAGCGGGAGACACCCTACCTGCCGATGAGCGAGCGCTTAGGGTTCGGGATCTTGGCGGACGCAAGAATACGGGCAGCGGCCCCGAGGATCCGCAGGAACGGCAGGGTTGGCAGAGCCGCAAACGAAGGAGCCGCCCCCTCGCGACTGCGGGGAAGGCGGCCCTCGTACGCATTCCGGCATGGGCCGGAGGGCGAGACCCGTGCGGGCCTCGCGGTCTGTCATCGGTCAGAGCTTCTGGAACGGGTCGTGCTCGGCCAGGAGCTTGTCGACGCGCGCCTGGTCGACCCGGCTCACGATCTGTCCGGCCTCCTGCCGGTCCCGGATGACCTTGGCGAGCGTGAAGCTGGAGGTCACCAGGAACAGGACGGCGATCGCGAGGAAGGCCCGGGTCCAGGCGTTCGTCTCGAGCTGGTAGATGCCGATGGCGGTGGCGGCCATGGCGACCGTGAAGGAGGCGATCGCCTGGCCGTAGAAGGCCGTGGTGCTCTGCTGCTTCACCTGTGTGTCTGTCATGACAGACAGCTTCGCCGTGGTGCGGCGCCGGTCACATCCGTACACGTACTCAGATGCCGGAACCACGCTACTCAGGCCCCGGCCGGACGCACCGGCGGGACCTGAGTACGTCGTGAACCACCTTGCCACCCAAGGCACTTGGGCACGGTTCGCGACCGAGGCTCAGAACGCGCTGACGCCCGTCAGGGCCCGTCCGATCACCAGCTTCTGGATCTGGCTGGTGCCCTCGTAGAGGGTCATCACGCGGGCGTCGCGCAGGAGTTTGCCGACCGGGTACTCGTCGATGTAGCCGTAACCGCCGTACACCTGGAGGGCGTTGTTGGCGGCGCGTACGGCGGCCTCGGAGGCGAAGAGCTTCGCCTTCGAGGCCTCGGTGGTGAAGGGCAGTCCGCGGTCGATGAGGTCGGCCACCCGCCAGGTCAGCAGGCGGGCCGCGTCCACGTCCACCGCGATGTCGGTGATGAGTTCCTGGACGAGCTGGTGATGGGCGATCGTCTTGCCGAACTGCTCGCGCTGGCCCGCGTAGGTCAGGGCCGCGTCGAGTGCGGCCTGGGCGATGCCGACGCAGCCCGCGGCCACCGACATCCGGCCCTTGGCCAGTGCCGACATCGCGACGGAGAAGCCCTTGCCCTCGGGGCCGAGCATCGCCGAGGCGGGCACCCGTACGTCCTCGAAGGTCAGCTCGGCGGTCGCCTGTCCGCGCAGGCCCAGCTTTCCGTGCACGGTCCGCCGGGTCAGTCCGGGAGTGTCGGTGGGGACGAGGAAGGCGGAGACGCCCTTGTGGCCGGGGGCGTCCGAGGTACGGGCGAAGACCAGGACGAGGTCGGCCCAGGTGCCGTTGGTGATGAACATCTTGGCGCCGTTGATCACGTAGTCCCCGCCGCCGTCGCGCACCGCCCTGGTCGACAGGTTGCCCGCGTCCGAACCGGTGCCGGGCTCGGTGAGGCCGAAGCAGCCGAGCAGTTCGCCGGAGGTCAGACCGGGCAGCCACGCGCGCTTCTGCTCCTCGGTGCCCCAGTGGGCCAGGGTCTTGGTGACCAGGCCGAGCGAGACCGAGACGATGCCGCGCACCGAGGAGTCACCGCGCCCGAGTTCCTCGGTGACCAGGCAGTACGCGAGGTGGTCCCCGCCGCTGCCGCCGTACTCCTCGTCGATGGTCAGGCCGAGGAAGCCGACCTCGCCGAGCTTCTTGACCAGGGACCGGTCCACGCTCTCGGCCCGGTCCCACTCGACGACGTGCGGCGCGATCTCGCGGGCCACGAAGTCCTTGGCGAGCTGCCGGACGGCGGACTGTTCCTCGCTGAGCTCCAGGTTCACGGCTGCTCCACATGAAAATTAGCACTGCTAGTTTATGGCTCCAGCCCTACTATGTGCCGCATGGCCCGACCACGCAAGCCCCTTCTCAGCACCGACCGGATCGTCGCCGCGGCGCTCGTGCTCGTCGACGAGGAGGGTCTCGGCGCGGTCTCCACCCGCAGGCTGGCCGCGGAGCTCGGGGTGAGCGGGCCCTCGCTGTACAACCACTTCCGCACCAAGGACCAGATCCTGGAGGCGGTCGCGGACGCGGTGAGCGCGCAGGTGGACCTGTCGATGTTCGAGGACGGCCGCGACTGGCGGACCGCGCTGCGCGACTGGGCCGTCTCCTACCGCGCGGCCCTGACCGCGCACCCCAACGTCGTCCCGGTGCTCGCACAGGGGCCGGGCCGCCGCCCCTCCGGGCTCCGGCTGGCCGACGCCGTCTTCGGCGCGATGGTCCGCGCGGGCTGGCCGCCCGCCCAGGCGACGTCCATCGGCGCGCTGATGCGCTTCTTCGTCCTCGGGTCCGCGCTCGGCTCGTTCGCGGGCGGATTCGTGGACGACGAGAGCGCCTACGACCCCGCCGACTACCCGCACCTCGGGCAGGCGCACCTGCTCGCCGACCGGCAGCAGCAGATCGACGAGCGGGCCTTCGAGACCGGCCTGAGCGCCCTCCTGGACGGGCTGGGACGCCAGTTCGCCGAGCTGACGGATTCGGCGTCGGCGTCGGCGTCGGCGTCGGCGTCGGCGGGGTGACCGGGACGGCCCCGACGGGCTGAACTCCCGCCGGGCGCCCGGCTGTTGTGCGTGGTGTCCGCCCGCCCTCCCGGGCGACGGCGGGAAGGTGACGCCTGGATCTAGAAGACGACCAGCGCCCGTCCGCCCTTGCCCGCGATCATGTTGTCGAAGGCGGCCGGGATGCCGTCCAGGCCGATGCGCTCGGTGACCAGCACGCCGAGGTCGAGGGCGCCTTCGCGGAGGTGGGCGGCGATACGCGGCAGGTCCCGCGCGGGGTCGGAGTCGCCGTAGACGCAGCCACTGAGGGTGCGGCCCCAGTGGAAGATCTCCAGGGCGTTGAAGGAGACCTGCTGGTCCTTGCCGCCGATGCCGACGACCGTGGTGCGGCCGCCACGGCGGGTGGACTCCCAGGCGGTACGGATGGTGACGGCGCGGCCCACGCACTCGACGGCCACGTCCACACCCTGACGGCCGGTCAGCGCGCGGATGTCCTTGGCGGTGGTCTCCGAGGCGACCACGAACTCGGTGGCCCCCGCGGCCCTGGCCAGGTCCTCCTTCTCCGGCGAGACGTCCACGGCGACGATGGTGCTCGCCTCGGCGACCCGGGCCGACTGGAGCGCGGCCAGGCCCACTCCGCCGACACCGAAGACGGCGACGCTCTCACCGGGGCGTACCCGCGCGGAGTTGTGCACGGCGCCGTAGCCGGTGAGCACGGCGCAGCCGAGCAGGGCGGCCTCGTCGAGCGGCACTCCCTCGGGGGCGGGCAGCAGGCACTTCTCGGCGACCACGGTCTCCTCGGCGAAGGCCGCGACGTTCAGGCCCGGGTACAGGTCCGAGCCGTCGGAACGCCGGGCGTACACCGCGCCCGCGCCGTTCAGCGCGTTGGCGCACAGCCAGACCTCGCCGAGCCCGCAGGCGTGACAACTCCCGCAGGCGGGCGCCCAGTTGAGGACCACGGCATCGCCGGGGGCGTAGGCCTCGACGCCCTCGCCCACGGAGACGACGGTGCCCGAGCCCTCGTGCCCGAGCACGGCCGGGACCGGCACCCGCATGGTGCCGTTGGACAGCGAGAGGTCCGAGTGGCAGACGCCCGCGGCGGCCAGTCGCACCCGTACCTGTCCGGGGCCGGGTTCGGGCAGTTCGATCTCGGCGATCTCCAGGGGCGAACCGACAGCGGGCAGTACGGCGGCGCGGACCACGATCACGACTCCTGACGGACGAACGGGACAAACAGCGCGGGGCCAGGGCGGCCACCGGCGGGAAGCTGCTGCTCAGAGGCTCGGAAGACTGCTCCGGGCCTCAGAGCTGGAGGGACTTCGTCTGAAGGTACTCGGTGAGCCCGTGGGCGCCCAGTTCGCGCCCGACGCCGGACTGCTTGTACCCGCCGAAGGGCGCGCGCGGGTTGAAGCGCCCGCCGTTGATGTCGACCTGACCGGTGTCCAGCCGCCGGGCGAAGGCCACGGCGGTCTCCTCGTCGGCCGCCCACACGGCCCCGGCGAGACCGTAGACGGTGCCGTTGGCGATCCGTACGGCCTCGTCCTCGTCGCGGTACTTCAGGATGCTGAGGACCGGGCCGAAGATCTCCTCCTGCGCGATCGTCATCTCGGGGGTGACGTCGGCGAAGACGGTGGGGCTCACGTAGTAGCCGTGCTCGCGCGGGGCCTCGGGGCCGCCCGCGACCAGCCGGGCACCCTCGGCGACGCCCTTGGCGATGTAGCCGCGCACCCGCTCGTGCTGCTTGGCGTTGACCACCGGGCCGATCCGGTCGCCGTACTTGGCGGCGGCAGCGGCGGCCAGGCCGACCGCCTCCTCGTAGCTGTCCTCGTGCACCAGGAGCCGGGTCCAGGCGCTGCACGTCTGGCCGGTGTTGGACATCACGTTGGCGACACCGACGTTGACCGCCTTGGCGAGGTCGGCGCCGGGCAGTACGACGTTGGCGGACTTGCCGCCGAGTTCCAGGGCGACCCGCTTGACGGCCGCGCCCGCGGTGGCACCGATGGCCCGGCCGACCGCGGTGGAGCCGGTGAACGAGACCAGGTCCACGCCCTCGTGCTCGGCGAGCGCCTGACCGGCCACCGGGCCGAGCCCGGTGACGAGGTTGAAGACACCGGCCGGGATGCCCGCCTCGTGCACCGCCTCGGCGAAGAGCTGGGCGGTCAGCGGGGTGTCCTCGGCGGGCTTGAGTACGAGGGTGCAGCCCGCGGCGAGCGCCGGGCCCGCCTTGGCGACGATCTGGTGCAGCGGGTAGTTCCAGGGCGTGATCGCGCCCACGACTCCGACGGGTTCGAGCAGCACCCGCGAGTTGCCCACCTGCTCCTCGAAGGCGTACTCGGCGGCGAGTTCGGCATAGGAACCGGCCACCGCGATCGGTACGCCCGCGTGGACGAGACGGGAGAACTCCAGCGGGGAGCCCAGCTCGGCGGTGACCGTCTCGGCGATCTCCTCCTTGCGGGCGGCCAGCACGTCGCGCAGCGCGGCGAGCCGGGCGGCACGCTCGGCGGGCGGCGTCGCGGCCCAGCCGGGCAGGGCGGCGCGGGCCGCGCGGACGGCGGCGTCGACATCCTCGGCGGTGCCCGCCGGGACCTGGCCGATGACCTGTTCGTCGGCCGGATTGACGACGCTGATCGACTCGGTGCCCGCGGCGGGCCGCCAGTCACCGTCGATGTACATCCCGTCGTGCGCCTTCATGACAGTCCTCCCGGGCCGGTGTGCGTCGTCCACACCCCAAACTAGCGGTGTTAGTTTTGCGGCGCCAGGGTGACCGGCGGCCGGCCCGGGAGGTCTGCGCCACAAGGCGTCCGCAGGGGCGCCACAGGGTCAGCAGAACCAGCCGTCCTGGACCCAGCCCCGCCGGTTGATGTCGCCGTACGCGAAACCGTAGACCCAGTCGCCCTGCTTCCTCTCGACCAGGAACGTCTGCCCCTTGTACAGGGTGCCCATCCAGGCGCCGAGCGGCTGGGTGCGCACAAACAGGTCCTGCGAGCAGACCGTCTCGCGCTCACCGATGGTGCCGTCGGCCGCCGAGGCCGGATCCGCACCGGCCAGCAGCGCGCCCACACCGAGCACGGCGGCCAGCACGCCCGACTCGACGGCACGTGCGTATCGCTTCACGGACATCGGGTTTCCTCTCGAAGTCACGGTGATGCCAGGGGAGTTGAGAAGCGGAAATGCTTCGGCGGGACTACCAGGAGCCCCAGCCGCCGAGGCACTCGTAGCGCACGTAACCCCAGTCGTTGGGGCCGAAGTCGAAGGTGGCGGCCCAGCCGTTGTAGACGGGGTGCGCACCGCGGGTGTGGCCGACCTTGTCGCCGTAGGACAGGGTCCGCTTGAGGCCGGAGGGCCCGGAGGAGCTGTCGTAGTTCGCGTACAGGCTCGCCGACTGGCAGACGATGACGGCGTGCTCGGGGACCACCGGGTCGGCGTGGACGGCCGGTTGCTGGAGCGCCACGGCGGCGAGCGCACCGGCGAGAACGGCGAACGCCTTCCGTGCCTTCGTCAGCTTTCGTGTCTTCGTCATCTTCTGACAACTCCCGCTGGACAGCAGTTGGTTGACGCGCGTAGGCACGACGGAACGCTTGCATATTGGCATGCACGCGTCATGACGACAACGGTGCGGAATCGGCCTTGTGACGATGTGGTGGCACGGACGGGTGGGTGCGCTCTCGTACGGCTGGGAGGGGCCCGATACCTGCCCCGGCGCCGCTCGGGTCAGCCCAGCGTGAGCCACCGGATGCCGAGCCGTTCGACCTGTGCGGCCGCGGCCGGGTCGAGCGGCTCGCGGCCGGTGATCCTGCGCAGCAACTCGGCCCGGTCCCAGCCGAGTTCACGGGTCGCTGTCTGCCGGTCGGAGGCGAGCATCAGCTCCAGTACGACATCGGCGGCCGGTGCGGTGAGCCACGGCTCGCGGTCCAGGGCGGCGGCGAGGTCCAGGCCGTGCACGGCGACCTCGACGACCCGGGTGACCAGGAACTGCGTCAGGAGCATCGGATCGCCGTGGCGGGTACGCACCACACGGTCCACCGGCTCGGCACGGCACAGCCGGTCCGTCCGCTGCCAGACCGCCACGAAGTCCCGGACCAGGGCGGCACCGTCGGCGTGACCGGTCGCCTGGTCCCGGGCCGTGGCGATACGGGCGGTGTTGGCCTGTGGTGAGAACCGGTCGTCGGGCCGGTAGTACTCGGCCGCGGACACCTCCGCACGGGGCGGCGCCGGAGCGTCCAGCATCGAGGGCACTCGGGCGACCGTCATCCGGACATGCCCCAACAGCTCCCGCACGGACCACGGTTGGCACCGGGTCGGAAGATCCCACTGGGCTTCCGACAGCCCCTCGACGGCGCGGGTGAGGTCACGGGCCTCGCCGCGGAACGCGTCCAGCACTCGGTTCGACTCCATGCGGCAAAGCTACCCGGACGGGTGTTCCCTCCTGGTACCGGACGGCGCCCCACCGACCGTCCTCGGCCGATGGGGCGCCCATGCGTTCCTGTTCCGCGTACCGGACGTGTGGGGGGAGTCGTCCGTTACACGATGCCGAACAGAAGCGCCGCTCCGAGCACCACCAGGCACGTCAACGCCGCCCACTTCACGGTGAAGCGGGTGTGGTCGCCGAACTCGACCTTGGCCATACCGACCAGGACGTAGACGGCGGGGACCAGCGGGCTCGACATGTGCAGGGGCTGGCCGACGATGGAGGCGCGGGCGATCTCCAGGTTGGTGACGCCGTGGGCGGAGCCCGCTTCGGCGAGGACCGGCAGGACGCCGAAGTAGAAGCCGTCGTTGGACATGAAGTACGTCAGCGGCAGGCTCAGGAGTCCGGTGACCAGGGCCATGTGCGGGCCCATCGCGTCGGGGATCGCGTCGACCAGCCAGGTCGCCATGTGGTCGACCATGCCGGTGCCCTGGAGGACGCCGGTGAAGACGGCGGCCGCGAAGACCATGCCGGAGACGTTGAGCACGTTGTCGGCGTGCGCCGCGATACGGGCCTTCTGATCCGCCACCCGCGGGAAGTTGACCGTCAGTGCGAGCGCGGCACCGAGGATGAACAGGACCGGGATCGGCATCCACTCCATGATCATGGCGGTGAGCAGCGCCACGGTCAGCGCGGCGTTGAACCAGTACAGCTTCGGCCGCAGCGTCTCGCGGTCCGGGTCGAGGCCGCGCAGTCCGTCGCCGTCGTCGTTCAACGGGCCGGAAAACGGGCCGGAATCGGCCGCGGCGGCGCCGGAGCCCGTGGAACCGGTGGAGCCCGCCGCGCCGCCGCGGTTCGCGCCCTTGCCCGTGCCCTTGCCCGTGCCCGCGCCGACGAGCACCTGCTCACGCTCCTCGGTGGCCTCGTCGAGCTCCCCGTCCGGGACCGACACCATGCCCAGCCGCCTGCGCTCACGCATACCGAGTACGTACGCGAGGCAGAACACCGCGAGCAGGCCGACCGCGAGGGCCGGGATCATGGGGACGAAGATGTCCGCGGCGTCGACCTTGAGCGCGGTCGCGGCGCGGGCGGTGGGGCCGCCCCAGGGGAGGGTGTTCATGACGCCGTTGGCGGTCGCGGCGACGCCGGTCATCACGACCAGGCTCATGCCCAGGCGCTTGTAGAGCGGGTACATCGCGGAGACCGTGATCATGAAGGTGGTGGAGCCGTCGCCGTCCAGCGACACGATCGCGGCGAGTACCGCGGTGCCGACCACGATCCGCATCGGGTCGGCCTTGCAGAAGCGCAGGATGCCTCGTACGACGGGGTCGAAGAGGCCGACGTCGATCATCACGCCGAAGTAGACGATGGCGAACATGAGCATCGCCGCGGTGGGCGCGAGCGTGCCCACGCCGTCGAGTACGTAGTCGCCGAGATGCGCGCCCTTCCCGACAAGGACGCAGAAGAGTGCGGGGACGAGAACCAGCGCCGCGATCGGCGACATCTTCTTCATCATGATCAGGACGAGGAATGTCGCGATCATGGCGAAGCCGAGGATGGTCAGCATGGGTGGACACCTAACGTTCGCCCTTGAACGCCCCCAGCGGCCGGGGACTCGGACGACGTTAGGTCTCCGTAAGGGCGTCAACAAGCGCGTCGGCCGTGAGCAATAAGAGCAAAACCCCAGCTCAGATGAGGGTCACCTACGCTCGCCCGGCCGGGAGTCACCCCTCTGCGCTGAGCGTGACCGGCACCCCGTTGAGTACGGAGGTGCCCGACAGCGGGTCGAGCAGCGAGCCGTCGAAGAGCTGGTTGACGTTCACCCCGGGGTCGCTCGCGGCGACCCTCAGCCGGGTGCCGGGGCGGTCGTGGCCCCAGCCGTGCGGCAGGCTCACCACGCCGCGGCGCATGGTGTCGGTCAGCTCGGCGGGCGCGACGACCGCGCCGCCGTCGCCCTCGACGCGGACCGGCGAGCCGTCCCGGACGCCGAGCCGAGCGGCGTCCTCGGGGTGGAGTTGCAGGGTGCAGCGGTTCGTACCGCCGATCAGAGCGGGCACGTTGTGCATCCAGCTGTTGTTGGACCGCAGGTGGCGGCGGCCGACCAGGAGCATCCGGCCGGTGGTGTCCCGCGCGGCCGAGCGCAGCCGGTCCAGTTCGCCGACGAGCGGCGCGGGGAGCAGTTCGATACGGCCGGAGCGGGTGCGCAGCGGCTGCGGCAGGCGCGGGGATAGCGGCCCGAGGTCGATTCCGTGCGGATGCGCGAGCAGTTCGTTCAGGGTCAGGCCCTTGGGGTCGGCGCCGAAGCCCTCGCCGTACGGGCCGAGCCGCAGCATCATGTCCAGCCTGCGTTCGGCGCCGTTCTCGCCGGTGAGCTGCCCGGCCAGTTCCCCGGCGTCGCGTCCGTGTACGGGGCTGTGCGGGTCGGCGACCGCCTTGCCGAGGGTCTGGGCGATGACCAGGTCGTCGACGACGGCGGGGTCGGTGCGCCGGGGCCCGTCCTCGCTCCGCGTCCAGTAGTTGCCGCCCACCGCGAGGACCAGCCGGGCGAGGATCTCGGACTCGGAGAGCCGGTCCTCCGGGCGGGGCACCGCCGCCCTGCTGTACCGGACCTGGTTGCGCACCGCGAGGCCGTTGAACGCGAAGCCGAAGTGCGGGCTCTGCGAGTGCGGCGGCGGGGGCAGCACGACGTGGGCGTGCCGCGAGGTCTCGTTGAGGTACGGGTCCACGCTCACCATGAAGGCGAGCGAGGCGAGGGCCTTGTCCAGACGGTCGCCGTCGGGCGCGGACAGGACGGGGTTGGCTGCCACCGTGATCAGAGCGCGGACGGGGGTGGCGCTCTCGCCGGACTCCCCCGCCGTGACCGTGTCGATCTCCTCGGCCAGGGCGGCGAGCGGGAGTTCGGACTTGGCCTCGGGGTGCCCGGAGACCCGGCTCGACCAGCGGCCGAGCGCGAAGCCGCGGCCGGGCCCGGCCGGGCGGTGGGCGGCGCGGTCGGTCGCCGAGAGGGGGAACAGCGCGCCGCCGGGCCGGTCGAGGTTTCCGGTGAGGATGTTGAGCACGTCGACCAGCCAGCTGGTCAGGGTGCCGAAGGCGACGGTGCTGCTGCCGATGCGGCCGTAGACGGCGGCCCGGGGCGCGGCGGCCAGTTCACGGGCGAGCGTACGAATCGTTTCGGCCGGCACCTCGCAGGCCTCGGCCGCCTTCTCGGGGGTGAACTCCCGTACTGCTTCGGCGAGTTCGGTCAGGCCCTCGACATGCGGGGCGAGCGCGCCGAGGTCGGTGAGCCGCTCCTCGAAGAGCACCTGCGCCATCGCGGCGAGCAGCAGCGCGTCGGTGCCGGGGCGGATCGGCAGGTGCCGATCGGCGAGCCGGGCGGTACGGGTGCGGCGCGGGTCGACGACCGTGAGGTGGCCGCCCCTGGCCCGCAGCGCCTTGAGCCGCCCGGGGAAGTCGGGCGCCGTGCACAGACTGCCATTGGACTCGACGGGGTTGGCGCCGATCAGCAGCAGATGGTCGGTGTGGTCGAGGTCGGGCACCGGGATCGCCAGCGCGTCGCCGAACAGGAGCCCGCTGGAGACGTGCTTGGGCATCTGGTCGACGGTGCTGGCGGTGAAGAGGTTGCGGGTGCCGGTCACCGTGCTGAGCAGCGGCGGGTAGAGGGCGCCCGCCACGGTGTGCACGTTCGGGTTGCCGAGCACCAGGCCGAGCGCGGCCGGGCCGTGCTCCTCGATCAGCGGCCGCAGCCCCTCCGCGACCGCGTCGAACGCCTCCTGCCAGTCGACCTCGGTCAGCTCGCCGTTCTTGCGCAGCAGCGGCCGCCGGAGCCGGTCGGGGTCGGCGTCGGCCTGCGGGAAGGCGGCGCCCTTGGGACAGATGAAGCCCTTGCTGAAGACGTCGTCCGGGTTGCCGCGGGCGCCCGTGACCCGGTCGTCCTCGATGGTGAGGGTGAGCCCGCAGGTCGCCTCGCACAGCGGGCAGATACGGAGGGCGGTGCGTGCTGCGGACATGGGCGCTCCCGGGGCAGCGGCTGTATGGCACACGAGTGCGCCCGAGCATACCGACCGGTAGGCATGGAGCCCAGACCCGGGAAACGGCGGGAGAAGGAGCTACAGGGGTTGCGGAAGGCTCAGTCGAGGTGCGGCGCGAGGTAGCCGAGCAGCATCTCGCGCATCTCGGCGAGGATGTCCACGTCACCGTCGGGGCTGACCCGGAAGGCGAGCTTGATCAGCGCGTCCGCGGTCTCCACGACCAGGAGCAGCAGTCGGCGCAGTTCGTCGTCGGGCTCGCGGCCGAGGTGGGCGCCGAACAGTTCGGCGAGCCGGTCGGACATCAGCCGGTTGGGCTGGACGTCGCGCGAGCCGACCGGGATCTCGTTGCCGAAGTCGACCAGGGAGAAGCCGGGCATGGTGCGCTTCATGGCGAGGTACTCCTCCAGCGCCACATCCATCGCGCCCCGCCAGTCGCCGGTGTCCACGTCCGCGAGCCGGACGGTGACCCGCTCGCCGTAGTCGGCGAGGTTCCGCTCGGCGAGCGCCTCGACCATGGCGCGCTTGTTGCCGAAGAAGCGGTACACGGAGCCGATCGGGACCTGCGCCCGTACGGCCACGGCGCGCGTGCTCAGGTCCTCGTAGCCGACCTCGTCCAGGAGCGAGGCACAGGCGTCGAGTATCCGGCTGAGCCGCTCGGCACTGCGCTGCTGTACCGGTGCACGGCGAAGAGACGTGGAGTGCTGCACGCACTTCATCATGCCTTGCCCGTACCGGCGGAAACACGCTCGGGCCCGCTACGGGACGCGGGGACGGCGCTTTGCCCTGCCTCGTCGTGATTACCCGCGCGTACGGTCCACGACCACCTCCGCACAGCCACCGTCTCCACGGAATCCGACCGGGCCGCTTGTGTCGTTCCCCTTGCGGGACAGAAAGCGGAATCCTACGGTGCTCCATAGGAATGGTTGATTGAGGAGTGAAGTTATGAGCGGGGACGCGCGCAAGATCGCGGCGGGACTGCGGTACCTGACGGGCTTCGGCAACGAGCACAGCAGCGAGGCGGTTCCCGGCGCACTGCCGGTGGGCCGCAACTCTCCGCAGCGGGCACCACTCGGCCTGTACGCCGAGCAGCTCAGCGGCACGGCCTTCACCGAGCCGCGCGCCCACAACCGGCGCTCCTGGCTCTACCGGATCCGCCCCTCGGCCGCGCACCCCGCCTTCGTACGGATGGACAACGGGGCCCTGAGCGGCGCCCCGTTCACCGAGACCGTGCCGGACCCGAACCGGCTGCGCTGGGACCCGCTGCCCGAGCCGGAGCCGGGCACCGACTTCCTCGCGGGCCTGTGGACGCTCGGCGGCAACGGCGACGCGGCCACCCGCAACGGCATGGCGGTGCACCTCTACCACGCCAACTCCTCCATGACCGACCGGGTGTTCAGCGACGCCGACGGGGAACTGCTCATCGTCCCCGAGCGCGGCGGGCTGCTGCTGCGCACCGAGTTCGGCCTGCTCGCCGCCGAGCCCGGGCACGTGGCACTGATCCCGCGCGGCGTCCGCTTCCGGGTCGAACTGCTCGACGAGAGCGCCCGCGGCTACGTCTGCGAGAACTACGGCGCCCACTTCCGGCTGCCCGACCTCGGCCCGATCGGCGCCAACGGCCTTGCCAATCCCCGTGACTTCCAGGCCCCGGTGGCCGCGTACGAGGACACCGACGGCACCGAGGGCCCGGTGGAGGTCGTCAACAAGTACTGCGGCAACCTCTGGCGGGCGCGCTACGACCACTCGCCGCTCGACGTCGTCGCCTGGCACGGCAACCTCGTCCCGTACGTCTACGACCTGCACCGGTTCAATGTGATCGGTTCGATCAGCTACGACCACCCGGACCCGTCGATCTTCACGGTGCTCACCTCGCCCTCGGACACCCCGGGGCTCGCCGGGGTGGACTTCGTGGCCTTCGCGCCGCGCTGGCTGGTGGGCGAGGACACCTTCCGGCCGCCGTACTTCCACCGCAATGTGATGAGCGAGTACATGGGCCTGATCGAGGGCGCGTACGACGCCAAGAAGGCGGGCGCGGGCGGCTTCGCGCCGGGCTGCGGCTCGCTGCACAACATGATGTCGGCGCACGGACCCGACCGGGACACCTTCGACAAGGCGAGCGCCGCGGAGCTGAAGCCGCAGCGGATGGCGGACGGTCTGGCCTTCATGTTCGAGACCAGGTGGCCCGTCGTCGCCACCGCGCAGGCCGCTCGGGCGGACCATCTGCAGTCGGGGTACGACGATGTGTGGCAGGGTCTTGAGCGCCATTTCACGCAGGGATAGCGTCTGTTTCACCCGGGGCCTCAGTTCAGGTCCGTGAAACCTCGAGGCGGACGCCTGTTCAGGAACCGATGGGGAGAGGCTGTGACCGCTTTCGCGCCGGACTCGATCGTCCTGAACCGCAAACTGCCGCTGTGGTACCAGGTCTCGCAGTCGCTGCGCGCCTCGATACTGGGCCGCCCCGCGGACGCCCCGCTCCGGCTGCCCACCGAGGAGCAGCTCGCGGGGCACTACGGGGTCAGCGTGCTGACCATGCGGCAGGCGCTCAAGGAGCTCGAGGACGAGGGCCTGATCAGCAGGCACCGCAGGCGCGGCACTTTCATCGAGCCGAGCGCCCACCGGGGAGCCCCGGTGCGGCTGCTCGGCTCGGTGGACGCGATCGTGGCGCAGCAGTCCGGCATGAGCACCGAACTGCTCACCCACGGCACGGCTCCCGTGCCGCAGCAGCTCGCGGAGCACTTCCCGGGCCAGAGCGAGGTGGCCACCTTCCACCGGCTGCGACGCGACGAGAAGACGGGCGAACCGACCAACCACGCGCTGAACCACGTGCGTTCGGAGGTGGCCGCGCGGCTCGACGTGGCCGCCCTGGAACGCTGGCCGATGACCAAGCTCCTGCGCGACCTCGACGGAGTGCAGATCAGCCGGATCACCGACACCGTCGAGGCGCGCCTCGCCGACCCGGAGACGGCACGCCTGCTCCAGGTCCCGCTGCTGAGCCCGATCCTGCACTACACGGGCATCAGCTACGACGACGACGGCAAGGTGCTCGACGTCGCCGTGATCGCCTACCGCGGCGACCGCTTCTCGTTCACGGTCACCCTCGACGCCCATTGATCGGGTGGCGGCCGCCAAGTGTCCTGCGGCGCGGTGCACTTGCTCGGTTCTCCGGGAGCACTGCGCACCGTCCGCCCCCGCCGCCCGCGGCCGTCGTCGTACGATGCCGGGCGTGACCCACGACGACGCGCCGCTCCTCGCGGAACTCCTGCCGTGGTCCGTCGCCGCACCGCGTATCGGCCGGGCCTGGCCGCTCGCCCCCGAGGCGGCATCCCTCCGGGCCCGCTGGGACGCGTTCGTGCGCGCCGGGCGGGCCGAGCGCGAAGCGCTCATGGAGCCCACGCGTGCCCGTGAACTGCGTTCCGCGGTGGCCCAGTTGCCGGGCCGGGACACCTCGACGGCGCCGCTCGCCGAGGAGGACGGCCCCTGCCCCGAGCCGGTACGCGTCCTGCACGCCCCCTTCGACGAACAGTGGCTGATCCCGGACCACCGGCTGATCGACGCGGCACGTCCCGAGTTGTGGCGGGTCGCGGACGCCCGGCAGATCTTCCTGGTCGAACAGCCCACCGCGCCGGGCGAGTCGGGCCCCGCCGTACTGGCCACCTCGCTGCTGCCGGGGGCGACGGTCCCGCAGACCGGGGCCCCGACGGTCCGTCCGGGCAGGATCCGGCCGCTCTATCGCCGCCCCGGTGGCCTGGAACCCAATCTGGCCCCGGGACTCGTGGCCCACCTGGCGGCCCCCACCGGGGCGCGGGTCTCGGCCGAGGAGCTGCCGGCCTGGATTCTCGCGGCAGCGCGGAGCGGCCCGAAGGGACCCGTGGTGCCGCTGCCGAGGGACGCAGGGGTGTGGGCGCGCGGCGTGGAACTCGGGAGCCGCCTTCTGTGGCTGATGCGCCGCGGCCCGGGCGAACGCCCGAAGCTCCCCGGCGGCAGACGCCCCTACGTACGCGCCCCGCTGCCCGCCCGCCCCGAAGCACCGCAGTACGACCCGGCGGAGGAGACCCTGCTGATCGGTTCCGGCCGGGTGGCCCCGGTCCCGGCCGCCGCCTGGGAGTTCCGGATCGGCACGGTGCCCGTACTGGAGAGCTGGTTCGCCCGGCGCGCGGCGGTGGGCGCGCCCGGTTCGCTGGCCGCGATCGGGCCCTCGGCCTGGCCCCAGGCACGTACCACCGAACTCCTCGAACTGATCACCGTCCTTGCCCTCCTGGCCGAACTGCGGCCGCGCCAGGAGGAGTTGGGCGAGGAGCTGGGTGATCCCGGCGAGTCGATCGGCCGGGACGAACTGTGCGAGGCGGGTGTGCTGCCCCCGCCGGACAGCGCGCGCCGCCCCGCCTCGGTGCTCGACCACCAGGAGGAGGGGCCGGGCGGGCAGTTCGCGCTGCTCTGAGCCCGCCGGACACCGAGGCAAGTGGCCGGAAACGGCGCTCTCGCGGGGCGGCGTGACGAAGACCTCTGTGACAGGGCCCGGTCCGCCGGGTCATGATCCCGCCATGGAGTCCGCCGCCGCACAGCCCGCCCCGCAGTCCCCTCCCCCGGCTCGTTCCCCGGCCCCTTCCCCCGTCGATCCTCTGCCGCTCGACGGGCTGACCGTGGTGGCCGTCGAGCAGGCGGTCGCCGCGCCCTTCGCCACCCGGCAGCTCGCGGATCTCGGGGCGCGGGTGATCAAGGTGGAGCGTCCGGGCGGCGGCGACTTCGCCCGCCACTACGACACCGCCGCCGCGGGTCTGGCCTCGCACTTCGTGTGGTGCAACCGCGGCAAGGAGTCGCTCGCCGTGGACCTGAAGGACCCGCGCGGTCTCGACGCGGTGCGCGCCCTGGTGGCGGGCGCGGACGTGTTCGTACAGAACCTGGCGCAGGGCGCGGCGGCCCGGCTCGGGCTGGACGCGGCCACGCTGTGCGCCGCGCATCCGCGGCTGATCGCGGTGGACATCTCCGGGTACGGGGCGGGCGGTCCGTACGCGGACCGGCGCGCCTACGACATGCTCGTGCAGTGCGAGGCGGGCCTCGTCTCGGTGACCGGGACGCCCGCGGAGCCCGCGAAGTCGGGCATTCCCGCCGCGGACATCGCCGCGGGCATGTACGCCTTCTCCGGGGTGCTCGCGGCGCTGGTACGGCGTGGCACCACCGGGCGCGGCGGGCCGGTCGAGGTGTCCATGCTGGAGGCGCTCGCGGAGTGGATGGGGCACCCGCTGCACCACACGATCCACGGCGGTTCGGCCCCGCGCCGGACCGGTCTCGCGCATGCGGTGATCGCCCCGTACGACGCCTTCGGCACCAGGGACGGCGGCCGGGTGCTGTTGTCGGTGCAGAACGACCGGGAGTGGCAGCGCCTCGCCGCACAGGTGCTCGGCCGCCCGGAACTGGCGGACGACCCGGACTTCGCCACCAACGCGGCGCGGGTGGCGCACCGGAAACGTACCGACGCGACGGTGGGCGCGGCGCTGGGCGCGCTCGACGCCGAGGAGGCGCTGCGCCGTCTCGACGCGGCCGGGATCGCCTGCGCGCGGCTGCGCGAGATGACCGAACTGGCAGCGCACCCGCAGCTCGCGGCGCGGGACCGGTGGCGGGAAGTGGCCTCACCGGCGGGGCCGTTGAGCGCGCTGCTGCCGCCCATCACGCTGCCCGGCGGGGAGGAGGCGCGGATGGGTGCGGTGCCCAGGCTCGGTGAGCACACCGACGAACTGCTGCGGTCCGTGGGGATGACGGACGCGGAGATCGCGCGGATGCGGAAGGACGGAGTGGCCGCCTGAGAACAGGCGGCGACCCGTACGGCTCAGCGACCGCCGAACAACGTGCGCCGCAGGCGGCGCAGCGGAGCGAAGAGCGAGACCTTGCGTACGCGCTCGCCGCGTCCCGTCGGGGTCTGCTCCTGCGGCTTCTCGCGGGCGGTGAGCTCGCGCATCAGCGACGTGGCCTCGGCGGCCTCGCGCTGCGGGACCACCGGACCGCCCATCACGGCGAAATGCCGGTCGAGACGCGACTTGGTCGCGCTGCTCCCGCAGTTGATGGCAGGCACTCGCGCCCTGCTGCGGACCGTTATCTGTTCCATGTCACTCCCCACCCGTACGACGGCACCCGGCCCGGGCACCTCAACCCTATCGCCCCGACAGGACAGTCGTGTATCCCGATAGCCGGATTCACCTTTCCCGCAAGGGTGTTGACGATCACTCTCCGAATCCGGTTGCCCCCAGGGCGAGTTGGATCATGGGCCGACCAGGTGCGCGGGCGACCACGACCGCCGCCCGGCGTCCCGGTCCGCGAAAGCGGCGTGCGGGGCCGCGGACGGGAGTGTCGCCGCGTGAACACGGCGCACGCACGGCCTTCGCGCCCGCATGCGGAAGCGAGGGCCGTGCGCTCACAAACACCTTGAGAACGTGCGGAGTTGAGGGCGCGACAGATGACGGAGGACTCCGGGACCGAACACGCGAACGTGATGATCATCACAGGATCTCGCGGAGTGAACGGTCGAAGTGGACGGACGGAGTGGGCGGAAGGTCCCCGCGCCCGCCGGAGCACGGGGACCCGCCCTTCCTCTGTGCCACCTGCACCACCTGTGCCACCTGCGCCACCTGCGCCACCTGCGCCACCTGTGCAACCGGCGTCACCGGCGTCACCCGTCGCACCGTCGGCTCAGGTGGCGCTGTTCAGGGCCGGGAGGTAACCACCGGACTGACCGGCGGCCGTCGGGTGGTAGGACTCGCCGATGTTGGTCCAGTTGACGCTGTGCAGCCACGGGGCCGAGGAGCAGATCTCGTGGCCGCTGAAGTTGCCGGTGACGTCGGCGTAGGTGAAGCCGTGGTCGGCGGCGCGCTTGGCGACGACCGAGTTGAGGACGTCCGCGCCGGAGTTGATGGCCGCGCGCTCGGTCTCGGTGAGACCGGCCAGGCAGCCGCCGCCCAGCTTGTAGAAGCGCGGGTAGCCGAGGACGACCACATGGGCGGAGGGCGCCCGGCCGGTGATCGCCGAGTACACCTGGTCCAGCTTGCCGGGCAGCTGGTTGTTGGCGAACGCCTTCGCCTCGTTGACGCGGGCGACGCAGGTGCTCTCGGACTGCAGGATGCAGGTCGTCATGACGTCCGAGAAACCGGCGTCGTTGCCACCGATGGTGATGCTGACGGTGCCGGTGTTCGCGTTCAGCGGGCCGAGCTGGTTGGCGAGCACGTCACCGGTGACCGCGCCGGAACAGGCGACGAAGTCGAAGGACGCGGGAGCGTGGGCGTTCTTCCAGAGCACCGGGTACGCCTTGGTGCTGCGCTTGCAGTCACCGCTGCCGCTGTCGTAGCTCCCGGCCCCGAGCCCCGAGGAGTAGGAGTCGCCGAGGGCCACATAGCCGGTACCGGCCGCGGGTCCCACCGGAGCGACGGCGGCCTGAGCACTCGACGCACCGGTGAGGGCGGCGGCCCCGGCCAGAGCCAGAGCCGATAAAACGGAAGCAATGCGCGTAAATCTCATCCGAACCTCCCTGAGCAGGAATTTCACCGCAACTGTGGTAGCACGCCGCAGAGTTCACCGGAAGTGTTCATGACAACAAGCTCTCAAGAAAACAACATCACTGCCGACGCGCCTCGCCCGTTCATCACCGATTCGACTGCCCCCGCCCACAAGGGGCATGACGGTTCACCGGCCCGCGCGACTACTCGCGTAGACCTGCTCTCCGCACGCACCACCGGAAGCCTGGGAAGCAGTGTGCCCGTGCGCCTCTCTTCTGCCCCGTCCGCGGCCGTTCCACGCGCGTCCGGGTGTCTCAACCGGCCTTTGGGCGCGAAGTGTTGGCGCGTGCGCCGTGCACATCGGCTCGTACCGGCGCACACGCCCCATCGGCGGGGAAGCCGGAACTCCTGGGCGTCTTCCCCGCGTCGCTGTGCCGTCGACTCGCGCGGCATGCTCCGTACCGTCCGATCTCCGAGCACACCGGCACGAAACGGAAAGCGGATGCGGGCGCGGCTGCCGGTGACCGATCATTGCCGCATGTCTGCGCACCCTGAGGATGCCCTGCCGATACGGCTCAACGTCGATGACAGCGACTCCCCTTCGGACGTCGTCGACGCCCTGTTCCTCGGGCGCTTCGCCACCGGGGAGCAGCCCTACTCGCACAGCGTCAACATCGAGCGGGTGCGCAGCGGCGCCAGTCTGCTGCCGCCCCGCGCGCGAGTGCTGCGCGCGGCCCGCGACGACGACCGCAACACCACCCTCGCCGAGGGCGACGGCTGGACGGTGCTGGTCTCGCGCTGGAACCGCGGCGCCGACGTCACGGTCACGGCCACCTCCGCCGAACTGGCCAAGGAGATCGTGGGCCAGGCCACCGACGGCGCCCAGGACGAACCCGAACCGCAGCCGGACGACGTCACCATGGGCTTCTGGTACGTCTCACCGCGCCGCGGCCCGCACCGTACGACCCGTCAGATCTCCGCCGGTACCTGGCCCGAGGTGCGGCAGAACTACACCGGCCCGGTGGCCGAGGCCATGGACGGTCTGATGAAGACCGGGCCCGAGGACATCACCGGACGGCTGCTCCTGCTGCACGGGCCGCCCGGCACCGGAAAGACCTCCGCACTGCGCACCCTCGCCCGCTCCTGGCGCGACTGGTGCCAGGTGGACTGCGTCCTCGACCCCGAGCGGCTGTTCTCGGACGTCGGCTATCTGATGGACATCGCGATCGGCGAGGACGAGGGCACCTCCAAGAGCCGCTGGCGGCTGCTGCTCCTGGAGGACTGCGACGAACTGATCCGCGGCGAGGCCAAGCACACCGCCGGACAGGCCCTGTCCCGGCTGCTCAACCTCACCGACGGACTGCTCGGCCAGGGGCGCAACGTCCTGGTCGGCGTCACCACCAACGAGGACCTGGAGCGGCTGCACCCCGCGGTGGTACGCCCCGGCCGCTGTCTGGCCCGTATCGAGGTCGGCCCGCTGACCCACGCCGAGTCGCTCAACTGGCTGGGCACACAGGCCGCGCAGCACGAGTCCGCGCTCGGCCGCGACGGCGCCACGCTCGCCGAGCTCTACGCCCTGCGGCGCGGCTCCACACCGCCCACGGTGCCCGGCCGCCGGGAGGGCGCGGACGCGGGTCTGTATTTGTGAGCACGGCATTTGTGAGCACGGCCGTGGCCCCGTGGCCTCAGTCGCGGCTCCCGTAGACCGCGCGCAGCGCGTCGCGGGCGGCGAGCAGGGCCTCGTCCTCGGTGAGTCCGAGGCGGTGCACCTGCTCGGCGAAGGTCTGCGCGGCCGTGGCCGCCTGCCGGATCGCCGCGTCGCCCGCGGCGGCGACGAAGGTGCCGTTGCGGCCGCGGGTCTCGATCACTCCGTCGGTTTCCAGGGCCCGGTAGGCCTTGGCGACGGTATTGGCGGCGAGGCCGAGTTCCTGGGCGAGGCCACGGACCGTGGGCAGCCGGTACCCGACCGGCAGCCGTCCGGAGCGGGCCTGCTCGGAGATCTGGGCGCGCAGTTGCTCGTACGGAGGTGTGCCGGTGTCCTCGTCGAGGGCGAGGTCGATCTTCAAGGTCACCCGGAGATTGTCGCGCATTCGCAGCCAGTAACCGTCCGACCAGGCGGTTACCTGCCCGACGGTTATTCGGAGGCGCGGGAAGCCGGGCGCACGTAGCGTGCCGGGCATGACCCTGATCGTTCGTGACCTGCGGCGCAACGACTTCGACGACGCGGAGAACTTCGTCCGTGCGCGTCGTGCGGCGATGCCCTTCCTGGTGATGACCGCCGAGGGATTTCTGCACGATCTCGCGCACGCCCACCCGGACAAGAAGTTCCGGCTCCTTGTCGCCGAGGAGGACGGTGAGGTCCTCGGCACCGCACAGGCCGGGCTCGCCCACGAGGCGCCGGAGCCGGGCCTCGCCTTCGTCAATCCGTATGTGCGTCCCGACCGGCTGCGGCGCGGGGCCGGTGCGCTGCTGCTGCGCACGGCCGAGGAGCACCTCGCCCGTCAGGGCGCGCGCCGCGTGTTCTCCTGGGTGCTCGACGAGCCCGGCAACCGTGACTTCGCCGCCCGGCACGGCTATCTGCCCGCGCGCCAGGCCCACTTCCTGCGGCTCGACCTGGCCGCCGGGCCGCTGCCACCGCTCCCCGAGCGGATGCCGCCCGGGGTCGAGGTGCGCAGCGCCGCGTCCTTCACCGCCGATCCGCGCCCGCTGTTCCGGCTCGACGCGGAGTGCGCGGCGGACGAACCGAGCGATGTGGGCAGCCGGTTGGAGAACTACGAGGAGTGGTTGCAGGACACCTGGGACCATCCGCTGACCGACCGCGAGCTGACCACGGTCGTCCTGGTGGACGGCCTTTTGGCGGCGTTCTGTCTGGCGGAGACCGACGGCCTGAGCCGTTACCACTCGGGCATGACCGGCACCGCACGCGCCTTCCGCGGCCGGGGCCTGGCCAAGCTGGCCAAGAACGCCTCCCTGCATCGCGCCCGCGCCGCCGGTTACCGCGAGGCGTTCACCGGCAACGACTCCGACAACGGCCCCATGCTGGCGATCAACGAGAGCTTCGGGTACCGCAGGTGCGGCACGGAAGTGCGCCACGTCCGCGAACTCGGCGGGCCCCGCGGGACCGACAGCTGACACCGGAAGACACAGGAGAAACTGATGAGCACCGTGGACGTCGTCCTGGTCAAGGCAGGCCGTACGAAGATCCGTTACCCGGCCGCGCTGCTGCACGACGACGGCACCCGGATCACCGTACGCGCCGAGTGGGCGGGCGAGGGCGCCCGGGACTTCGGCTTCGTACGCTTCGAGCCGGGCGATGTCTTCACCGAGTACTACTGGCGCGACCGCTGGTACGCGCTCAAGGAGGTACGCGGACCGCAGGGCACGCTCAAGGGCTGGTACTGCGACATCACCCGCCCCGCCGTCCTGAGCGGTACCGAGCTGGTGGTCGAGGACCTGGACCTGGACCTGTGGCGCTCGGCGGACGGTACCCAGGTGCTGCGCCTGGACGAGGACGAGTTCGCCGAGAGCGGCCTGGCCGACCGTGATCCGGAAGCGGCCCGGCAGGCGGTGGCCGCCCTGGACGAGCTCGAACTCCTCGCCCGCCAGGGCGACTTCGGGACACTCACGGGGAGCTGAAGCCGGGCAGCGGGCGGCTCGGCAGGGGTACGCGGCGCGTCACCCCGCGTCGTCGAGCCGCCCCACCACGGCGTACCGCTCGTCGGTCACCGCCTTTCCCCACAGCTCCTCGCGGTCCGCGAGGTTCTCGGTGTGCAGCCGGGCGACCAGGGCCTGTCCGGCGGATCTTCGTGGAGTAGCCCGCGGCGTCTGGTGCGTGCTCTCGGCGTGCGCCCGGATCGCCCTCGTACTGGACGTACTTGGGTGATTCGGGCGTGCGGCGAGAGTGCGTGCCAGGCGTCGTGGGCCCACGAAGATCCGCCGGACAGGCCCGGGGGCGCAGGGCCGACGTCAGCCAGGCGGCGGGGATCCCGGCCGGGGAGGTCTCGCCCCACACGCCCTCCACCAGCACCAGCCTGCCGCCCGGCCGCAGCAGTCCGCGCCAGTGGCGCAGTACCCGCTCGGGCTCGGGCAGGGTCCACAGCACGTGCCGGACCAGGACGACGTCGAAGCGGCGGTCCCCGACGGGCGGCGAGGCCGCGTCGCCGACCAGCACCTCGGCCGGGTGGCCGGTCAGCTTGGCCCGGGCCAGTTCCACCATGCGCGGGGCGGAGTCGACCGCGGTGATCCGGTGCCCCTGGCCGGCGGCGAGCAGGGAGAGGCTGCCGGTGCCGCAGCCGAGGTCGAGCAGTTCGCCGGGGGCGGTAGGCAGCCACTGCCGCAGCCGTGCGTCCCAGGCCGCGCGGACCTCGTCGTCCCGGAGCCCGTGGTCGGGCTCCTCGTCGAAACGGTCCGCGGCCGCGTTCCAGTCGGTGCCCGGCACCGGGCTTTCACCGGATTGTTCTGTCATGGTCATCGCGGCCTCGACGTGGGTATGCATGACCACAGCGTGACAGTCACCACTGACAACGCGCCGTTGATGAGGAACGCTCCCGGCACGGGTCTCCCGCTGTACCAGGTACGGGACCCGGTGGGCACCAAGGAGGCAGTCATGCGCCGTGTGACCGTGCAACGCCCCGTCGTCAATCCCTCCACCCGCCGCAGGCGCGAGGAGGCCGAGGAGAAGACCGTCCGCCGGTCGGAGATCCGTCAGGACATCCGGCGCACCTGGTGGCCGCAGGACTGAGTCCGCTCACGGACGGACGCGGGCGGGCGCGCTCCCCTGGGACGCACGCCCGCCCGCACCGCCCGGCGCGGCTCAGGAGTGGCAGGTGGTCGGTGTCGCGTGGGCCGGGTCGAGGGCGTTGGCCACCTCGTGGAAGGCGACCTTGTCGACGGTGCCGATCAGCACGTGCTCGGAGAGGTCCGCGCCGCACAGGTCCTGCACCTTGACGTTACGGACGCCCGGTCCGCTGAGGTACTGCGACTGCCAGGGCGTGACGACCTGGTCGTACTGCGTCGAGATCACGGTGTACTTGACTCCCGGCACGGTGTCGCCGCCCTCGTTGAGCTTCTTCATGAAGGGCGAGCCCACGACCTGGTCGGTGAGGGCGGGGGTGTTCTCGTTGAGCAGGTTCTCGATGCCCGGGAAGTAGGGCAGCAGTTCGGTGAACCCGCTCAGATTGGTGCCGTGGTTGTCCGGTGCGATGCCGACGAGCGCGTTCACCTTCTGCGCGCCCCCGAGGAACTTCAGGTAGTAGCGGGGCATCATGCCGCCCTGCGAGTGCCCGACGATGTCGACCTTGCCCGCGCCGGTGGCGCCGCGCACCCGGTCCACGAAGGCGCCGAGCTGTCCGGCGGACTTGTCTATCGGACCGAGCCCGTTGAACACGGGCACGCCGGGGAGCTGGCCGTAGTCGAGCGAGTAGACGCAGTAGCCACGCGCGACCAAGTAGGGGGCAAGGACCAGCCAGTTGTCGATCGAGTTGGCGAAGGTGCCGTGCACCAGCACGACGGGACGTGGGTGGGCGGCGGAGGGTTTGCAGGACCAGTTGTTCCACCCCGCCTCGGCGGTGGTCGTTTCCATCGGGGCGGGTGCCGCGGTGGCGGGGGTGGTGGTGAGTGCGGCGGCCAGCAGGAGGCCCGCGGCGATCAGGCCGCGTGCGCGTTTCCGGGGCAGCTTCACGTGATCTCCTTGCGGCTCAAGGGAGTTCGGAGGGGGATGCCCCTGTGATCCGGATCACGAGGAGAGGTGTTGTCGCCAAGTTAATGGCGAGTAGCCGAAGAGGTAAGTGAGCGGAGCTCAGAAAATTCGCCTGTCCGACCCGTCTTTCCGGGCCCGTTCGCTCACTTTTCGCGCACCTGCTCACTCGGTGACAGGCCCTCGGGCTCTTTCGCTCACCTCATGAGTACGCCCCGCGCGCCTCAGCGCTCCCGCTTCTCCCCGTACCGCCGATGCCGGTGCCACCCCAACTCGGCCAGCGTCCCCGGCATGACCGCCTGCGGGCCGAACTTCGCCCGCGCCCGGTCGGCGACCTCCTCGATCCGGCGCAGCTTGTCGTCCACGGGGTCGAAGCTGAGCTGGTGCGCGGCGCGTTCGGCGGGGCCGAGGCCCTCGGCCCGCAGGACGAACCCGCGTACCCGGGCGCGTTGCAGGCCAAGCGAGTCGTACATCCGGTACGCGACACCGCTCAGTACGGCCGAGTGCGCGGAGGGCTCCGGCAGGCGCCTGCTGCGGGTGAGCCCGGCCTGGCCGGTGCGGCCGACGCAGCGCACGGTCAGGCTCAGCGTGCCGCAGACCTGATGCGCGCCGCGCAGCCGCGCGCCGAGTTCCCCGGCCGCGGCCAGCAGGGCCCGCCGGTGCAGGAAGGGGTCCAACTCGTCCCGGTCGAAGCCCCGTTCGGCCGCAAGCGAGAGCGAGGCGGCGTCCGGCACGACCCGGCTGCGGTCGACGCCGCGCGCCCTCTCGTGCAGCTCCCGCCCGGCCCGTGCGCCGAGGAGCCGTTGCAGGGTGGGCAGGGGCGCGGCGGCGACCAGACCGAGCGTGTCGAGTCCGTACGAGCCGAGCGTACGGGCGGTCGCGGCGCCCACTCCCGGCAGTGCGGCCACCGGCCGCCCGGACAGGAACTCCGCGACGCCCGCGCCCTGTTCGGACTCCTCGGCCACCACCCGGGGACGTCCCGGCTCCGCCTCGGCGGCGGCGATCCTGGCCGGAACGGGGCTCGGCCCCACCCCGGCCACGCAGTCCACCCCGTACTGGGCGAGCGCGCGGACCCGGATCACCTCGGCCAGCCGGACCGCGTCCTTGCCGAAGTACCGCTCGGCGCCGCCTAGATCGGCCAGGGCACCGTCCGGCGGCAGCGCCTGGACGACGGGGGTGAACTCCCCGAGCAGAGCGAGCAGTCCGGACATCGCCGCCTCCTGTCCGGGGGCGAGGGCGAAGCGTACGCACAGAACGGTCATCCCGCGCTCCCCGGGCTCTGGTGCCAGAGTTTGCGCCCCGGCGCGGCACCCTCACCCGCCGGGCGCAGATCCGCCCAGGGGTGCATCTCGTAGCCGGTGGACATCCGGATGCTGCGGCCCTCCCCCCGGTAGGTGTCCCGGTCTCGGTCGGTGTCCCGGTCTCGGTCGGTGCCCCGGTCGCCGCCCGGCCCGCCCTCGCCGTCCCCTTTCCCCTCCCCCTCCTCGCCCGGTCCCTCGGGGGCGGCGAGGCGTTCGGCCACCGCGGACAGGCCGCCGTGGGCCCGCAGTTCGATCAGGTCGGCGAGGTTCCAGGCCGCCTCGCCGACCACGCTCAGGCTGCGCGGACCGCGCCGCTGCACGGTCCCGCGCACCAAGAGCAGCCAGGAGTGGAAGACCGTATGGGCGCAGCGCTCGTGGGAGTCGTCGAAGAAGGCCAGGTCCACTAGGCCGGTGCCGTCGTCGAGGGTGGTGAAGATGACCCGCCTGCCGGAGCGGATCGGCGGCGTCTGGGTGGCCGCCTTGGCCCCCGCGACCAGTACCGTCTCGCCCTGCCGCGCCGCCCGCAGCCTGCGCGCCGGGACGACCCCGAGTTCGCGGAGGAACTCCAGGTGGTCGCCCATCAGATGACGGGAGGCGTCCATGCCGAGTACGCCGAGTTCGGCGCTGAGCCGTTCGGCGTCGCCGAGGTCGGGCAGCCCGGCGGACGCGGTCCGGTGGCCGCCCGCGAGCGGCAGTTGCTCGCCCCTGGAGCCTCGGGACCCGCGGTGGAGTTCGGCCAGGTGCAGTTGCAGATCACGGCGGTTGGCGCCGAACGCGTCCAGCGCGCCGACCTGGGCGAGCCGCCCGGCGACCGGACGGCTCGGCCTGCCGCGCTGCCAGAAGTCGAGCAGCGAGGAGTAGGGCTGTCCCGCCGCCAGCCGTGCGGCCTCGCTCTCGCCGATGCCGTGCACATCGCTGAACGCGAGCCGGATACCCCAGCGATCCGCGCCCCTTTCAGGGGAGTTGGCACGTTTTTCACCAGACACCAGTTCGATGCGATGGGCGACCGCCGAGCGGTTCACGTCCAGCGGCAGGATCGGCACCCCGCGCCGCCGCGCGTCCGCGAGCAGCAGCCGCTTCGGGTACATCCCGGGGTCGTGGGTGAGCAGCCCCGCGTAGAAGGCGGCCGGGTGGTGGGCCTTCAGCCAGGCCGACTGGTAGGTCGGCACCGCGAAGGCGACGGCGTGCGCCTTGCAGAACCCGTAGCTGCCGAAGGCCTCGACGATCTCCCAGGTACGGGCGATCGTGTCCGCGTCGTACCCCTTGGCCGCCGCGTGCTGGGCGAACCAGAAACGGATCCGGCCCTGCGACTCGGGGTCGGAGAGCCCGCGCCGCACCCGGTCCGCCTCACCCAGGCCGCAGCCGGTCATGATGTCGACGATCCGGATGATCTGCTCGTGGAAGACCACCACCCCGTACGTCTCGCGCAGCGCTTCCTCCAGATCCGGGTGCGGGTAGCGGACGGGCGCCCGGCCGTGCCGTGCCTCGATGAACGGGCGCACCATGTCGGCCGCCACCGGCCCGGGCCGGAACAGGGAGATGTCCACCACCAGGTCCTGGAAGGTGGCCGGTTGCAGCCGTCCGACCAGGTCCCGCTGGCCCGGCGATTCGATCTGGAAGCAGCCGAGCGTCTCGGCGGAACGGATGAGCCGGTACGTCGCGGGGTCGCCCTCGGGCACCCCGTCCAGGTCGATCCGCTCGCCGCCGGCCCGCTCCACCTCGGCGACCGCGTGCGCCATCGCCGACTGCATCCGCACCCCGAGCACATCGAGTTTGAGCAGCCCGAGGTCCTCGACGTCCTCCTTGTCGAACTGCGACATCGGCAACTGCTCCCCGCTGGTCGGCACGACCGGGGTACGGGCGTACAGGGAGGCGTCCGAGAGCAGCACCCCGCAGGGGTGCATGGCGATCCCGCGCGGCAGCGCGTCCAGCGCCTCGACCAGGTCCCACATCCGCTCCCGGCCGCCGCGCTGCCTCATCTCCTCGGCGAGCGCCCGCAGTTCGGGCAGTTCCTCCATCGCGGCGCGGGCGTCGCGGGCCCGGATGTGCGGAAAGGACTTGGCGATACGGTCGATGTCCGCGGGGTCCATGGACAGCGCGGCGCCCACATCGCGGATCGCGTGGCGCACCCGGTAGGTCTCGGGCATCGCGACGGTGGCGACCCGCTCCCGGCCGAAGCGGTCGATGATCGCCCGGTAGACCTCCAGCCGCCGGGCGGACTCCACGTCGATGTCGATGTCCGGCAGTACGAAGCGCCGGGTGGACAGGAACCGTTCCATCAGCAGCCCGTGGGCGAGCGGATCGGCGTGCGCGATGCCGAGCAGATGGTTCACCAGGGACCCGGCTCCCGATCCCCTGGCGGCCACCCGGATCCCCAACTCCCTTACGTCGTCCACCACTTGGGCGACAGTGAGGAAGTAGGAGGCGAAGCCGTGGTGGGCGATGACGTCCAGTTCGTCGTGCATGCGGCGCCAGTAGTCACGGGCCGCGGGCAGCCGGTCGTAGCCCCGCAGCACCAGCTGTCCGGCGGCCCGCGAGGCGAGGGCGCGCTGCGCGGTACGGCGCCCGGCGCCCACCAGGTGCGGTTCGGGGAAGCGTACGGAGCCCATCCCGAGGTCGTCCTCTGGGTCGACCCGGCAGGCGGCCGCGGTGTCCCGCGTCTGTTCGAGCAGCCGGTGGGCGGTGTCGCGGCGGAAACCGGCGGCCTCGACGATCCGCTCGGCGGCGTGCCGCATCGCGTCCGCGCCCTTGAGCCAGCGCTCCCCGCTGTCCAGTTCGCCCCGCGCGTCGACGGGCACGAGTCGGCGGGCCGCGTCCAGGACGTCGGCCACCGGCCCCGTCCCGGGGTCGGCGTAGCGCACGTCGTTGCTCAGCACGGGGCGCACCCCCTGCTCCGCGGCGAATCCCACGGTGCGCGCGGCAAGCCGCAGCGAACCGGGGCCCGCGCCCTCACGACCGTGCCACACGGCCTCCAGACGCAGGTCGTCACCGTACGTTTCCCGCCAGGGCGCGAGCAGTCGTACGGCCCGGTCGGGGCGGCCCGCGGCCAGCGCGCGCCCCACTTCGGAGGAGGGCCCGAGCAGCACCGTGAGCCCGGCGGCCGGAAGGTCGGCCACCTGGAGCAACGGTTCACCGGTGGCGGTGTGCGCGGCGGTGACCAGGCGGCACAGCTCGGCCCAGCCGCTCGCTCCCGCGCGGGCGAGGAAGGTGACCCGGGGCGAGGACTCGTCGACGAAGGCACCCCCGCGCACCGGGGTACGCCGGGCGCCCGAGGCGGTCCGCTCGGACCGCTGCGTTCCGGCCACCGCGAGATCGACCCCGAACAGCGGCCGCACCCCGTGCTCCGCACAGGCCTTCGCGAAGCGGACGGCCCCGGCCAGGGTGTCCCGGTCGGTCAGCGCGAGCGCGTCCATCTCCCGCTCCGCGGCACGCTCGGCCAGCCGCTCCGGATGAGAGGCCCCGTACCGCAACGAGTATCCGGACGCGGTGTGCAGATGCGTGAACCCGGGCACCCGCACCTCCCTGCCGATCCGTTTCTGCTGCCCCGGACTCCACCATAGAACAATTTCGAATGCATGTACGAATGACCTTCCGGAGGCGGCTCACGAGGGGCTCACAAACGAGTGCCACGCCCCAGCAACGCCATCGCCTCGCCCAGCCGCTCGCGCGCCCAGTCGTACTGTTCGGTGCCGGTGTGGCCCCGGTAGACGGTCTCGATCACCATGATCAGCGTCAGATGCAGGCAGTACAGACGGCGGCGTACGTTCTCGTTCTCGGTCAGCGGGGGATGTCCGTAGCCGCGCATGAAGTGCGTGGAGTCGCCGAAGGCGGGCAGTTGGGGGCCCGCGAACCCGGACTCGATGAGCGGGTCGCCGAAGAAGGCCCGCTCGTGGTCGATGACACAGGCGATCCGTCCGTCACGGACCAGGACGTTGCCGTCCCACAGGTCCCACTCCACCAGCCGGGGCTCACGCACCTCGTCCAGGCTCGCGGCATGCTCGGCCAGCACCTCCCGCACCGTGTCGTACTCCCGGCCCAGCTCGACGCCGCGGCGTTCGCCGTCGGTCAGCACGTCCTCGACGATGCCGGTGAAGACCCGGCGCCAACTGCTGTCCCCGGGCCCCGCCAACGGCCCGAACGCCGTTCCCCGGACGGAGTTGATCTCCCGGTTGGCCGCACCGACCTGCTCCTTGCAGGCCGCAAGCACCGGCGCCGGGAGTCCGGGGCCGACGACACCGAGATTGTCGCCGTCGACGAACGGCATGCAGAACCACTCCGCGCCGCCCAGTTCACGGCTCCGGTCGACGAAGTCCACGCGCGGTACGGGCACGGTGGTGTGCCCACGGATCAGCTCAAGCGCCGCGAGCTCGGTGCCCATCGCGCCGCGCTCGTAGGTCATCACCTCCACCCCGGGCGGCGGCGCGATCTTCAGCACGGCCTCGTACCCGTCGCGCAGCCGCAGGCGGTACGCGACGTTGAACCAGCCGTGCCCCAGTTCGCTCAGCCACTCCTCGCCGTCCGGGACCAGGCCGGGGCCGTAGGCCCGCTCGGCCATGGCCCGAAGGACCTCCGGCGACTGCCGGTTCTTCGTGATGCTCTCCACGCCCGCTCCCGTCCCAAGGCGGTGCACGGCGCCCGCCCGACATCCTGACCATCCTCACCGCCCAGGGTGTCCCAACCACCCCGGTCACAATCTCCTTGACCTCAAGTCGAGTTGAGCTTCTAGCGTCCTCGGTGTCGAAAGGAACAACTGTGACGACATTGGTGACGGGTGCCACCGGGAACACCGGCAGGCACGTCGTGGAAGAGCTGGTCCGCCGCGGAGAGCACGTCCGGGCGCTGACCCGGGACCCGGTCGCGGCCGCGGACCGGCTCCCGGCCGGGGTGGAGCTGGTGACCGGCACCCATACGGAGCCGGAGAAGATGGACGCCGCCCTCGAAGGCGTCGACAGGCTGCACATCACGGTGACCTCGGGGCTCGCCGAGGTCGGACCCGAGCTGGTGCGCAGGGCGGTCGACGCGGGTGTGCGGCGCCTGACCGTGGTGTGGGGCGGTTACGTGGGCCCGGTGGAGCAGGCCGTGGCGGACTCGGGGGTGGAGTGGACCCGCCTGGAACCGCAGGAGTTCATGTCCAACACGCTGACCTGGAGCGAGTCCATCCGCGCCGAGGGCGTCGTACGCGAGCCCTACGACATGCCCAGCGCGCTCGTCCACGAGGCCGACATCGGCGCGGTGGCCGCGGTCGCCCTGCTCGACGACGGCCACCACGGACGGTCCTACAACCTCACCGGGCCCGAGGCGCTGACCTCTCGGCAGCGGATCGCCGCCCTGTCCCGGGCGACCGGCCGCGAGATCTCCTTCGTCCCCATCACCCATGAACAGGCCATCGAGCGGCTGCTGGCCACCGGTGTCCCCCGGGCGGACGCCGAGTACGTCATCGGCTGGTACGCCGAACCGGGCGAGGACGCCACGACCGTGGTCGACACGGTGGAGAAGGTGACCGGCCGTCCGGCGCGCACCTTCGCGCAGTGGGTCACGGAGTATGCGGGGCGCTTCTAGCCCCACAGCCGTATCTCGCCCCTGCCTCCTGTCCTGCCTGCATGGACCGCTTGTGCGGTCCGGCGGGGCAGGTGGCGGGCGGCGGCTCCTGCCCGGAGTGGGCGAGGGGCGACGAGTGAACTGCGCACAGCGGGTACGCAAGCCGCCCCGCGAAGGTCAGGATTCGGCCACGTCCCCCTCGCGCACCGCCACCGCCCCGGCCGCCGCACCCTCCTCGCGCGCCGCCGCGATCGCGGCCCCGGTGCGGTACAGCTCGGCCAGCAGGGGGCGCAGCGCTTGGCCCCCCGGAGTCAGCCGGTAGCGCGTACGTGCCGGAAAGCCCGGCAGCCGGTCGCGGGCGACGAGTCGCTGCTCTTCGAGTTGGCGCAGCCGTTCGGTGAGCACCTTGGCGCTCAGCGCGGGAAGCCGCTCGCTCAACTCGCCGAAGGAGTACGGGGCGTGCATCAGCTCGCGCAGGACGAGTGTCGTCCAGCGTCCCGCCACGGCGGCGAGGGCGACCTCGACCGGGCAGTCGGGCTCGGGGCCGCGGGTGCGCCCGCGTTCCTCCGGCACGAGTGCGCCGTCCCAGCCGCCGAGCGGGGTCCCGGGGAAGCCCGGTGCGTGGGTTTCCGTTCGGTGACCCACGTGGGCAGCGGCTTCACTGCCGCCATGAGCTCTCACTCGCGCACTTCGCGCACTGGACCTGGCCATGCCCCCACCCTTGAGCTGACCACCGAGGTCGCGCAACACCCCGCGGTGTTCGCCGCCGCCTTCAACTCCGGTGACATCCGGGCGGTACTCGGGGTGTACGAACCCGGCGCCGTCTTCGTCCCCCGCCCGGGCCACCCGGTGAAGGGGCGCGAACTGGCCACGCGCACCGAGGAGTTCCTCGCCCTGGGCCTGCCGATCGCCCTCCGACCCCGGCACATCTACGAGACGGGCGACCTCGCCCTGCTGGTGGTCGACTGGACCATCGAGGGCACGGGCGCGGACGGGGTGCCGGTACACCTGGAGGGCACCGCGACCGATGTCGCCCGGCGGGGCGTGGACGGGCTGTGGCGTTATGTCATCGACAACCCGTTCGGAACCGTGCCGCCCGCCTGACGTCACGCCTCGCCCCGGCCAGTGGTCTGCCTCCAAGTCAGTGGATCGCCACCAAGACCGAGGGCCGGCCCGCGCGCCGCGGGCCGGCCCCTGGTGCCGGGTCCCGGTCCGCCCGGGCAAGCGGGCGGACCGGAGTAGGGGTGGGACGGGTCAGCCGATCTCGGCGCCGTAGACGGAGAGCGCCTCGGTCACCGGCTGGAAGAAGGTCTCGCCGCCGGAGGAGCAGTTGCCGCTGCCGCCGGAGGTGAGGCCGAGCGCCTGGTCACCGGCGAACAGCGAGCCGCCGGAGTCGCCGGGCTCCGCGCAGACGTCGGTCTGGATGAGCCCCTCGACCGTGCCCTCGGCGTAGTTCACCGTGGCGTTCAGGCCCGTGACGGTGCCGTCGTGGACCTGGGTGGTGGAGCCGCTGCGGGTGACCTGCTGGCCCTCGGTGGCCTCGGCGGCGCCGGTGATGGGCTGGGTGCTGCCGTTGTAGAGGTCCACCTCGCTGGGGTGCGCGGTGTCGCCCGTGTACTTCACCAGGCCGTAGTCGTCGCCGGGGAAGCTGGAACCGGCGTTCTCACCGATGACCGGGCCGCCCTGGCTCTCCGACCAGCTGCTGATCGCCTCGGTGCAGTGGCCCGCGGTGAGGAAGTGCGGGGCACCGTCCTTGACGACGTTGAAGCCGAGCGAGCAGCGGCCGCCGCCGCCCCAGATGGCGTCGCCGCCGGCGATCATCGGTTTGAACTCGCCCTTGCTGTGCTTGAGTTCGACCGTGCTGCCGAGGCCCTTGACGACCTCGGTCAGCTTGGCGAGCTCGGCGCCCTTGACCGTACGGTCCGCGGTGACGACGACCTTGTTGGCCGAGTTGTCGACGGTCCACGCGGTGCCGGGGATGGTGGCCCGGTCCTTGAGCGTGGCGCGGGCGCCGTTCAGCGCGGCGAGCGAGTTCTCCACGACTCTGGCCTTGGCACCGGCCGACTCGACGGTCTCGGCGGCGTCCTGGTTCAGGACGTTGACGACGAGGTGCCTGCCCTGGGCGTCGTAGTACGTACCCGCGGCGTCGGCGCCGAGGTCCTTGGTGAGGGAGGAAGCGAGCTTTCCGGCCGCCGTCGCCGAGAGGGAGTCGGCGGTGACATCGCTGTCGGCGTTCGCGGACTGGACCGTAAGGCCTGCGACGACCATGGCGGCGACACTGGCACCCGCGATCGCGGCACGCCTGGGGGAAACGCGTCGGTGCTTCACGTACGTCCTCCTGTGGGGGGACGGCTCCGGGGTCACGTGGGGTTCGCCCGGAACCGGAAGGCTTATCGGCACGAGCCCGGCACTCGCCCGGTGAACCGAGTAAGTGCCGCGTCCATGCCAACGGTTGCATCCACTATCCCCATGGCCGTCGGACACCGACAAGCTCCACTTCCGGTCGCGTCACAGGGGGCGCACAGACCCCCGTCCGCCTCATCCGTGCGCCGGATCGCGCCCACTCCGCCCCTTTCCTCATGCGGGTATCTCCGGGGCTCCGCTCCCGGGCACACCCGGATCGGCCTGTCCTGTTCTGGCCCGTTTGAAGGGCGAGTTGAGGTCCTGGACACCACCGGGCCCCCACCCCGCCCGCGAACACGCAGCGCGATGTGTCACCATGCGCGCCCCTTCGCCCATCGATACGCCCATCGATACGCACTTCGGTTCGCGCTTCGGTTCGCATTCCGGTTCGCGCTTCAGTACGAACTTCGGTACGAACTTCGCGCGGGCGCGCACACAACGACGCGGCCCCCGCGCACCGGATGGGTGCGCGGGGGCCGCCCTCACAGGATCAGCCGTACCGAACCGAATTCCGCCGGACGTCAGTAGACGCTGACTCCGTAGGCGCTGAGCGCCTCGGTGACCGGCTGGAAGAAGGTGGTGCCGCCGGAGGAGCAGTTGCCGCTGCCGCCGGAGGTCAGGCCGTACGCGGTGCCGTTGCTGCCGTAGAGCGGGCCGCCGGAGTCACCGGGCTCGGCGCAGACCGTGGTCTGGATGAGGCCGGAGACGATGTCACCGCCGCCGTAGTTGACGGTCGCGTTGAGGGCGGTGACCCGGCCGCTGTGCGTACCCGTGGTGGAGCCGTCACGGATGACGGTGGTGCCCACGCTCGGGGTGGCCGCGCGGGTGATGTCCACACCGTTCGCGGTACCGGGCTTGCTGATGGAGGTGTTGGTGTACCGGACGATGCCGTAGTCGTTGCCCGGGAAGCTGGAGCCCGAGGTGGAGCCGAGCGTGGTGGTGTGACCGGAGTTCGACCACCAGGTGCCCGCGCCGTCGGTGCAGTGACCCGCGGTCAGGAAGTACTGGGTCCCGGCGCTGTTGCGGACGTTGAAGCCGAGGGAGCAGCGCCAGCTGCTCGCGTAGATGGCGTCACCGCCCTGGATCAGCTTGTTGAACTTGCCGGGGGTGCGCTTGACCTGAAGAGCGTCGGCCTTGCTTCCGGCGTCCTTCTTGATCTGGGCGATCTCCGCCTTGGAGACGGTGCTGTCGACCGTGACGACCACGCGGTTCGTCTTGGCGTCGACGGCCCAGGCGGTGCCCGCGACGTCGGACTCCAGGACCGAGTCGCTGACCTGGCCGAGCTCGGTCGCGCTGAAGGTGCTCGACTCGTCGGCGTTCGCCGCGGGGATCGCGAGGGCGCCCACGGCAACCAGACCGGAGGCGACGGCGATCAGACGGGTACGTCTCGCGACGCCACTGCGGGGGGTAGTGCGCTTCAACCTCACTGACGTTCCTCCTGGGGAACTCGGGGGCCCGCGTGGGGTCGGGGCCCGTGAGACGCAGTCGGGAACCGGCGGTTCCGGGTTCCGGATCAGCCGTGCTCCTGACAAGCGCTGCTCGGAGTATTCGGGCACGGATTGAGCGGCACAAGGCTTACTTTCAGCCGTCTACTCCCGGGCGTCACCGTGCCGAGCACAGGCCACTGAGCTTCCTTGGATCCCGTTCCGGCACACATCTCACACTGAGTGTTTCTTTCCGGTGAACTCGGCGCCCTGACCACGACCCCATCCCTCACCCACTCAACTCCCTGCTCACAGCGGCCATCAGACCTCTGTGGCCCCGTCCGGCGACGGCCGGATCGTCGACAGTCGACGCTCCGGCACCCCGGCGGACCGAGCGGAGCCGCACTCCCCCGCGAAGCCAACTCCCTTGTTCTTGCGCTGACTTGAAATTAACCCTGTGGCTCGGGTTCTCATCTTGGTGTGCTATGAGACATCGGGTGAAAACCCGGTCGGGAACGGGCGGATGACGCGTCGGCGACCATTCGCTCCGGCGCCCCTGGCACACGCGCCCCGGCGCGGAGCCCGGCCACCCGGCGCCCCTCGCACGCCCCTTCACCTACCGGCGCTGCTCCGCGCCCCGCGCGTAGTACTTCTCGACGTAGTGCTGCCCGACGCTCAGCACCGAGGTGACGACCGTGTACCAGAGGGTGGCGACCAGGAGCAGCGGGATGACCTGGTAGGTGCGGTGGTAGACGAGTTGCACCGAGTAGAGCAGGTCCTGAACCGCGATCACGCTGATGATCGAGGTGCCCTTGAGCGTGCCGATCAGCATGTTGCCCGCCGGAGGCACGATGAAGCGCATCGCCTGCGGCAGCACGATCCGCCGCCAGCACCTCAGACGGCCGAAGCCGAGCGCCTGGGCGGCCTCGATCTGGCCGTGCTCGACGGAGAGGATCCCGCCGCGGACGACCTCGGCCGCGTACGCCGCCTCGTGCAGGGTCAGACCGATGACGGCGATGGTGACGGGGCCGAGCAGGTCGACCGTTCGGACGCCCAGGATCTGCGGGTACAGCGCCCCGATGTTGAACCAGAACAGCAGCTGGACCAGGATCGGCACCGACCGGAACAGCCAGACATAGCCCCAACTCACCGCGCGCAGCACGGGGTTGGCGGACAGTCGCATCACGGCGAGCAGCGCGCCCAGGGCGAATCCGAGTGCCATGACGACCGCGGTCAGCCACAGCGAGAGCCACAGCCCGCGCAGCACCGAGGCCGAGGTGAAGTAGTCGCCGACGACGTTCCACTGGAACGCCTCGTTGCGCACCACGGACTGGACGACTCCGGCCAGCAGGGCGAGCACCACCACGGCGGCGATCCACTGCCCGTAACGGCGGCGCGGGACGACGAGAAGCGGGGAAGGGTCCAGGGCGCCGGGTGTCTTCCCGGCGGTCGGCCCGGTCTTGTCGAGGGTGTCGAAGGACATGTGAAGGCTCCGAGACGTTCGGTTCGAACGCTGAACATGGCGAAGTGCCTTCACACCGGCGGGCCGCGGCGCGCCGTTCGGCCGAGCCCCTCAGCAGGGCCGAACCTTGAGAGTACGGCCGGATCTCGGCGCTCTGTCAAGGCCGTCCATACTGTGAGCCGGGCGCCCAAGGGGCAGTTGACGCACCCACGGATGCCTGTTCCACTTGTGCCATGCATCCGCGGCAGAGCCTGGTCAAGCGCTCCCACATCGACTTCGGTCGCGTGTGGTCCGCCTCGTGTCTGATATCTCCGCGAGCCTGACGGCCCGCCCCTTTGACGGCTCGACCCTCCCTAGGGCCTGACCGTCCGAGCGTTTCCTGCCCGACAGTTCGACTGCCCGAGCCTCTGGTCAGACGGTCCGGTTCGTCCACTCGTACGCAGCCGACGCCCGCCCCACTGCCTTTCCTTCTGCCTTCCCCTGCTTTCCCCTGCCTTCACACGCACCGAGCACGGTGCACCCCCTCCCCTCGCGATGCCCGTGCACCGGCCTCCCACGCCGGTGCGCGCTTTCCCGAACCTCCCTAACCTCTCCAACCTCCCGAACCATCCCGAACGACCCTCACCGATCCCGAACGCCCTTGCCCGCCCGGCGAGTTCAGCCAAAGCGGGCGGGGCCGCACGGCCGGGCCGTCCCCTGGAGTCACGTCAGCCATGAAGAGTTTTCTGCGCCCGACGGCGCGCCACACCACGCTGTTCGCCCTGATCACCGCTGCCACACTGCTGAGCCTGACGGCCTGCTCGGAGGGCGAGGCCGGAGGGCCGGGGGCGGGCGGGCCCGGCGGCGAACCGGGAGCGGTTCCCACCCAGGACGTGGTGTCCTCGGTCACCAAGGACGAGGCGGCGGCCAGGCTGCTGCCCGCCGAGGTGCGCGAGCGCGGCTCCCTGCGCCTGGCGAGCAGTGTCGGCGGCACCCCGCCCTCCAGTACCTATCTCCCGGACGGCAGAACGGTCGCCGGTGTCGACATCGACGTGGCGGACGCCGTGGGCAAGGTGCTCGGCATCAAGCTGAAGCGGGAGGTGGCGAGCTTCGAGGCGATCCTGCCCGCACTCTCCAGCGGCAAGTACGACCTCGGTACGGGCAACTTCGGCGTCACCGAACCACGCCGCAAGACCATCGACTTCGTCACCTACATCAACGACGGCCAGGCCTTCGCCGCCCGTCAGGACAGCGACTTGGACCGAGTGACGGACCTCAGGCAACTGTGCGGCCTGACCGTCGCGACGGGCGCGGGCACCACCTTCGAGGCCACCCTGGAGGACAACAAGCACGTCTGCGCCGACGCGGGCGAGAAGGCGTACGAGGTGAAGACCTATGCCGAGCAGGGCGCGCTCTGGTCGGCACTGCACCAGGGCCGGGCCGACGTGGTGATGAGCACCATCAACGGACTGCGCTACGCGGTGGCCCAGCAACAGGGACTGAAGTTCCTGAACGAGTACCACCGGCTCGATGTCGGCTTCGCGTTCAAGAAGGGCACCCCGCTGGCGCCCGCTTTCCAGGCAGCCGTCAACACCCTTATCAAGAACGGCACTTACGAGCGCATCCTGCGCAAGTGGGACACCCAGAAGTCCGCCCTCGACACCTCCCGCATCTCACCGCCCGAGATCAAGGACTGAGGCCGCGGCACCGCCTTGGCGATCCGGTGCCCACCCGCCTCGGTTCAGCAACCGCAGTCGCAGCACTCACAGCATTCGCAGCACTCACCACAGCTTCCGCAGTCACCGCAGTCGCAGTTGTTGCAGCAGCCCTGACGCGGCTGCCGCGACCAGGGATCCTCGTATTCGTCGGAGCAGCAGACCTGGCACGTACAGAAGAGGCCGAGAGCCACCGCGCACCCGGCGAGAAGTCCGCGCCGGGGCCGGTGCGGTGGCCGGGAACCGCCACCACCGCCGCCCCAGCCGCCGTCGTCCGGTCCGCCGGGTCCGGCCGGGCCGCCCGGCGCGGGCGGGGTGATCAGCGGATTCCCGTAGTTGTCGACGGGCTGGGACCACTCCGTCCCGGGCGCGGCCCCGGGCATCATCGGCTGCGAACTGCCGTACGCCGCGGGGCCGTAGGAACCGAGGGGCGCGGTGCCGCCGGAGAGCGCGGTGCCGGATGCGGCCGCGCCCGGCCCGTGGCCGCAGCTCGCCGTGCCGAAGGCGCGGTCGACGGAGCGGCGCAGTTCGTGGACGAGCAGAACGTGGACCAGCTTGCCGCGGACGAACTCGGTCTCGCGCAGGGCGAGCCGGATGCCGTGCAGCGCGTCGTCGGCGAGCCTGCGCGCCTCGGCGCGCGAGGTGCCGGTGGCGGTGAGCGGGTTCCAGGCGCCCGCCGCGGCGTCGGACTCCCTGTCCTCCACGGCGTCGAGGAGATGGGCGAGCCGCCCGAAGAGGCGTCCCGCCTCGGCGAGCGGTGCGGCGTTGTCCGGCCGCCCGGCGAGCGTCGCGGTGTACGCGAAGGCCGCGGCGGTTGCGGTCTCGGTGGGCTCGGTGACCGTGAGCAGCGGCGTGCCCGGACCGGCCAGGGCCTCTATTCGGGGCTGGCGGTCCACCGCGTCGAGCAGTACGGCGGTGTCGAAGCCGACGTCGGCGCCGGTGCGCCGCCCCGCGCGGTCCCAGCCCGAGGCCACCTTGCGCGCGGCCACGGCCAGCGGCCGGCGCGCCAACACCCCGTCCCCGTCGGTGAGATGGTCCCGCATCTTGGCCGAGGCCAGCACCAGCGAGACCGCGGCCGCCAGCCGGGCGCCCTCGCCGCGCGCCACCGAAGCGGTACGCATCCCGCGCAGCGGACAGGGTCCGGCGGTACGCCTGCCGTCCTCCACGCTGCCGGACTGAGCCTCCGTCAGAACCGAGATGAGCAGGCCGTCGTAGTTGGTGACGACCCGTGCGAACTGTCCGTGGTCGCTGCGCAGGGCCAGACAGAGTCCGCACAAATGCGCCATCCACTCGGACTTCAGTCCCCCGCCCAACCGGTGCGAGCAGGGCCTGACGATCCCGAACACGACGATTCCCCCACGGTCGTACGATCACTTTCACGGCATCGTAACGAGGGAGCCGTTCACCCGTACGCGCCGCCCGTCACCCGTACGCCGCGAAGAATCATATTTCACTCTCCATCAGCACCCGTGCCGGGCAAGATCCTTGGGAATGCGGCGAGTGTGACGGACCCTGTGAGGGCGTGTGTGCACCAGTCACGTCACGAAAAGCCCGCACGGCGGCTATCTGCTTGGCGTGAGATCCGCATCATGGACCACGATAGGGAAAAGAAACCGGAAGACCGGCTGTGAGAGGAGGCGTCCATGGGATCGGTGCGCAAGGCGAGTGCCTGGCTCGGCCTCGTCGACGACAACGCCGACGAGCGTTACTACGACGGATACGAAGACGACTCGGCCGAGGGGCCCGAGCAGGTCGAGGCGTGGGTGACCGACCCGCGGGTGCGGGTCGCGACGGAATCCGCCCAGGAGCACGGGCGCCGGATCGGCACGGTCACTCCGGACAGCTTCCGCGACGCCCGCGGCATCGGCGAGCTCTTCCGGGCCGGTGTCCCGGTCATCATGAACCTCACGTCCATGGAGCCCGCCGACGCCAAGCGCGTCGTCGACTTCGCGGCCGGACTGACCTTCGGACTGCACGGCTCGATCGAGCGTGTCGCGAACCGTGTCTTCCTGCTGACCCCGGCCAACACCGAGATCGTCACCGGACAGAGCTCCGGCCGCGCGTCCGACGGTTTCTTCAACCAGAGCTGAGCAAGGCCCTCACCCCGGGCGTTCCCGTTTACCGGAACGCGTCGAGTCCGGTGAGGGCCTTGCCCAGTACGAGCTGGTGCATCTCGACCGTTCCCTCGTAGGTGAGCACCGATTCGAGATTCGTGGCGTGCCGCATCACCGGGTATTCGAGCGAGATCCCGTTCGCGCCGAGAATGGTCCGCGAGGTCCGGCAGATCTCGATGGCCTCGCGCACGTTGTTGAGCTTGCCGAAGCTGACCTGCTCGGGGCGCAGGCGGCCGGCGTCCATCCGGCGGCCCAGGTGGTGGGCGAGCAGAACACCCTTGTGCAGTTCGACGGCCATGTCCGCCAACTTGGCCTGGGTCAGCTGGAATTGACCGATCGGTCGGTCGAACTGCTCCCTGGTCCGGGAGTACTCCAGAGCCGACTCGAACGAGGCGCGGGCCGCGCCCATCGCTCCCCAGGTGATGCCGTAGCGCGCGTGGCTCAGACAACTCAGCGGTCCGCGCAGCCCGGTGACCTCGGGCAGTACGGCGTCGGCGGGCAACCGCACCTCGTCCAGGACGAGTTCACTGGTGACCGAGGCGCGCAGGGACCACTTGTGCTTGATGTCGGGTGCCGAGAAGCCGGGACTGTCGGTGGGCACGACGAAGCCGCGGATGCCCTCGTCGGTCTGCGCCCAGACCACGGCGACCGCGGACACCGAACCGTTGGTGATCCACATCTTGCGGCCGGTGAGGATCCAGTCCGAGCCGTCGCGCTTGGCGTAGGTGCGCATCGCGGCGGGGTCGGACCCGTGGTCGGGCTCGGTGAGACCGAAGCAGCCGATGAGTTCGCCCGCGGCCATGCCCGGCAGCCAGCGCTGCTTCTGCTCCTCGGACCCGAAGCGGTGGATCGCGTACATGGCGAGGGAGCCCTGCACGGAGACCAGCGAGCGCAGACCCGAGTCGGCGGCCTCCAGCTCCAGACAGGCCAGGCCGTATTGGACGGCGGTGGCGCCCGCGCAGCCGTAACCCTGCAGGGACATGCCGAGAGCACCCAGCGAGCCGAGCTGCCTGGCAAGACCGCGGATGTCGGGAAGCTCGCCGGACTCGTACCACTCGGCGATGTGCGGCAGGACGTTGTCGGCTGCCCAGGCGCGAACGGAGTCGCGGATCGCGAGGTCCTCGGGGCTCAGCAGGTCGTCGATACCGAGCGGGTCGGCGGGGTTGAAGGGCGGCAGCTTCGAGGGTGCGGACATGGCGGGCGGCCTCCGGCGCGTAAAACTAGCAGCGGTAGTTACGATGTGTCGTCGACGGTACGACGAGCCGGGCACTACGTCCAGATCCCCCCGGTCGGCGCGGGCCGGAGCCCCTCGGTCAGCGCAGGGACTCGGCGGTGACAGGGGTGCGTGCCGACTGCGCGGGCAGCGGGACCTGGGACTTCTGCTGCCCCTCGGCCGGTGCGGCCGCGGCCTCCCGCTCGGCGCGGTCGGCTCCCGGGGCGCGCTTGGTGAGCCGGGCGCCGGCGGTGTGCTCCGTGCGCTCGGCCTTTTCCGTGGACTCCGCGGGCCCGGCGCACTCGGTGTGTTCCGCGTGCTCGGCGCCCGCGGGGCAGTCCATGGCCTTCGGCAGCCGCAGCGCGGCCACCGCTCCGAGCAGCAGCAGGACGGCGCTGACCAGGAGCGTGACATGCAACCCGGTCATGAAGGCGTCGCGCGCCGCCGCCCGCAGCGCCGCGCCCGTGGGGCCACCGAGCCGGTCGGAGACCTCGTAGGCCTCCCCGAGCGAGTGGCTCGCCTCGGCCGAGGCGCCGGAGGGGACCCCCTCGACCTTGTCCAGACCCGGCGAGTACACGGCGTTCATCACGCTGCCGAGGAGGGCGATACCGATTCCCGCTCCGAGCTGGTACGAGGTCTCGCCGATCGCGGCCGCCGCGCCCGCCTGGGACTTGGGAGCCTCGCTGAGCATCGACTCGTAGGCGCCGAAGAGGGTGACCTCGATACCGAAGCCGAGCAGGACGAAACCGAACAGCATCAGCGGTGGATTGTCCTCGCCGCCGATGCCGGTGAGCGTGACCACCGCGGCCGCCGTCAGACAGAACCCCGCGCAGACCATGCGGCGTGGCCCGAAACGCTGGAGCAGCCAGGAACCGGCCAGGCCCGCGGCCATGGCGGCGAAGGTGAGCGGCACCAGTCGCAGGCCGGTCTCCAGCGGGGACAGACCGAGGACGAGCTGGAGGTACTGCGCCGCGATGAGCTGGAGGCCGACGAGCGCGAGGAGGGCGAGGACGATGCAGCCGACCGAGGTGGAGAAGGCGGGCCGCGCGAACATCGCCAGGTCGATCAGCGGATGCGGACGGCGGCGCTGACGGCGCAGGAAGGCGGCCAGCAGCGCCACTCCGAGGAGCGTCGGCAGCAGGGTGGCGGGGCTCAGCAGGTCCTCGCCGCCGCCCGCCCGCTTGACGCCCATCACCACGCCGAACAGCCCGGACGCGGCCATCAGTGCCCCGACCACGTCCCAGGGCCCTTCCTGCTCGCCGCGGGACTCGGGCAGCAGCGCACGGCCCACGGGCAGGCTCACCAGCATGAGCGGGATGTTGATCAGGAAGACCGAGCCCCACCAGAAGTGCTCGATGAGGAAGCCGCCGAGCAGCGGTCCGACCGCGGCGCCGACCGCGGCCACGGCGCTCCAGACACCGATGGCCAGGGCCCGTTCCCTGCGGTCGGGGAAAACCTCTCGCAGGATGGAGAGCGTGGCGGGCATGATCATGGCACCGCCCATACCGAGCAGGGCACGGGCGAGGATCAGGACGACCGGGGTGTGCGCGAAGGCGGCCAGCGCGGAGGCGATACCGAACAGGGCGTAGCCGAGCAGCAGCACCCGGCGGCGGCCGATGCGGTCGCCCAGGGTGCCGAACAGGATCAGCAGCGAGGCGCAGACCAGCGGGTAGCTGTCGACGATCCACAGGAGCTGGACCGAGCTGGGACGCAGGTCCTCGCTCACCGCGGGCACGGCCACGTGCAGGACGGTGGCGTCCACGGCGACGAGCAGCAGGCTGGCACACAGGACCACGAGGACCAGCCAGCGGTTGGCGCCGTCCTCGTGACGGTGCCGGGCGGCGGCCGTGAGGCGGGACGTGGCCGTGGTCGTCCCGGACATGTACTACCTCCCTGATGTTCCTCGCACGCGGCGGGCGTGGGGGACGCTGCGCCCCGCGGGTTCGCGGTCGGCGGTGCGCCGGGCTTGGGTGGGCCCTGGGCAGCCTGCCTGCGAAAGCGAGTGAGCCGTCAGAGTACGCGAGATCATCACCCTTCCGCGTGGCGGGCCTCTCACGAAAAGGCCGAGCGAATGTGGCCCCGGCCACTTCCGCACAGGCGGTACGCCCCCGTATGCGCCCCCGGGATCACACCCCGCACACGCGGCGATACGTACCACGACGCACCGCGACCGCACCCGGGCAGCGCCCCGGCTCGCCGGGTGACGTACAGGAAAACGCGTACAAATGTCCTGGTGAACACCGTGCGGATGACCGATAAATGGGCCTGCCATGAATTCGGGGAAAGATTGCGGGAAGTCGCGTCGCTAAATCGCGGAAACGCTGCCGAATTACTCCGTCGGTGAGAGCAATGCCACATCACATGGTCATCACAAAGCCTCCGATTCGACGGGGTCACCAGCTCACTCCCTGTAGCTTCGGTTTCGTGCGTACCGAACGAAACCGCGCCCGGCTCGACCGGGTCTTCGCGCGGCTGGACCGCGAGCCGGAACGGCCGGCTCACATCGAGGTCCCCTCGATGAGCCGGCACCGGGTCGTGTTCTTCGGCGCGACTCTGGTGTTCTACGCGGCCATCATCGCCGCCGTGGTGGAGACGACCTGGCTGGTGCGCCTGGACTGGCAGGTCATGTTCTTCCGCCCGTACCAGCAGTGGCCCGAGATCCACGCCTTCCTGGACTACTACGTCGTCCTCGGGCAGCGCGGCCCGACCGCGGTGATGGTGGCGGCCTGGCTGGGCTGGCGCTCCTGGCGGCAGCACACCCTGCGCCCGCTGCTCGCCCTTGGCACCTCACTGCTGCTGCTCAACGTCACGGTGGGCGCCGCCAAGCTCGGCATGGGCAGGCTCGGCCCGCACTACGCCACCGTCATCGGCTCCAACGAGATGTGGAAGGACGGCGACATATTTCCTTCGGGACACACTGCCAACGCGGTCGTGACCTGGGGAATCCTCGCCTACCTCGCCTCCACCCCGCAGGCCAGGCGGTGGCTCTCGGCACTCTCCGCGGTGGTCGCCCTCGGCGTCGGCCTGACCACCGTCTACCTCGGTACGCACTGGCTGAGCGACGTCCTGCTCGGCTGGGCCGCCGGACTGCTCATCCTGCTGGCCCTGCCCTGGTTCGAGCCGCTGTTCGCCACCGTGGAGGCACGGCTGCTGCGGCTGCGCGACCTGGTCCGCGACCGCCGCTTCGCCGCACCGGTCCCGCTCACCCCGGTACCGGCCATGGTCCCGGCGGATCCCGCCGATCCCGTACCGGCCCGTGGCACGGATGTGGCGGCCCTGGGCACGGACATGGGCACGCGCGAGGGCGCCCGCTATCCGCGGCACGGGCACAGCGCCGCGCCCGGCGGCCTCCATCCGGTACGCGGCGAGCGCACGCCGGGTGCGCCGACAGGCGGCCGAAGACCCACGCACGGCGACCGGCTGCCGCGCACCAACCCCTCGGCCCGGCCGGTCACGGGGTCCTGAGCGCGGGGCGCCACGTGAGAGGCGGGACAGGCGGAGCGCAGGCGCCGTCGGCCGCTCACGGACCGCGGCGGCGGACGCTCCCGCGACAGCGGTGATCGCCCCGCGACGACACCGGCCGTCTCGGCGGCAACGGACGACGAAAGACGACGACAGGGGCGGGGCCCGGCTTCATGAGCCGGGCCCCGCCCCTGTGTTCGCCTGTCGTCGCCGGTCCGTGCCCGCACGGGCCCGGCCGGGCCTCAGCCCTTCCAGGAGCGGCGTACGACGCCGTCGGCGACCTCGAAGTTCACTCGGCCCACCAGGTATTCCATGGTGATGAACGCGCCCGGCGGCACGGAGCGGATGGTCGACCAGCCGCGCGCGCGGGCCCGTTCCTCGGCCTGCTCGGCGTCGAGTCCGACGTACGCCTCGAGGTCGTCGTCGGGTTCCTTGGGCGGGGTGGGGAGGGATGACATGCGGCCCACGTTAGGTGGCACGGCGGGCGGACGAAAGGCCGGGGCGGGCGAGCCGGCCCCGGCCACATACACCCAGCGTGACCGATAGCCTTCCCGTCACGCTTGTGTCACAGGTGATCAACACGGCTATCCGGGATTGCCGCTTCGCACGGCCGAGCGGTTACCCCACCGGGCGACACCCGGACGGGTTAATTCCGTGGCGGCCCGCCCGGCGGCGAAAATAACGGCCCGGAATTGCGTGCAAAACTGATTCCGCGTCATCCATTTTCCGGCCGGGAGTAATTCCCGCGAGGCGGACCGCCATCGAACCTTCACCCCGTTCGCACAGGATCCGCGTCCGACCGGAACTGGCGCTCATCACCCGGCGGCGAGAGGAAGGCGGGCACGCCATGGGCGCCCCGACCACGGACCGGCCCCTCACGGACCGGGTTCCCCGGCAGCGGAGCCGCGGCCGCGTCCTCGTGGACTGGCTCACCACGACCGACCACAAGAAGATCGGCCACCTCTATCTCGCCACCTCCTTCGGGTTCTTCCTCGTCGGGGGTCTGATGGCCCTGATCATGCGGGCCGAGCTGGCCCGGCCGGGGCTCCAGGGGCTGTCCAACGAACAGTTCAACCAGCTTTTCACCCTGCACGGGACGATCATGCTGCTGCTGTTCGCCACCCCGACCTTCGCCGGTTTCGCCAACGAGATCGTGCCGCTCCAGATCGGCGCCCCCGATGTCGCCTTCCCGCGGCTGAACATGCTCTCGTACTGGCTGTTCCTGTTCGGCGGCCTGATGGTGCTCGGCTCGCTCCTGACGCCCGACGGCGCGGCCGACTTCGGCTGGTTCGCCTACGCCCCGCTCAACGGGCCCGAACACTCCCCCGGCATCGGCGCAGACCTGTGGATCATGGGCCTCGCGCTCGCCGGTTTCGGCACGATTCTCGGCTCGGTGAACTTCCTGACCACCATCATCGGAATGCGGGCGCCGGGCATGACCATGTTCCGGCTGCCGATCTTCACCTGGAACGTGCTTTTCACGACGATTCTCGTACTGATCGCCTTCCCGGTACTCGCCGCCGCCCTGCTCGTCCTCGAATCGGACCGGCGCTTCGGCACCGTGGTCTTCGACGCGCAGTACGGCGGGGCGCTGCTGTGGCAGCACCTGTTCTGGTTCTTCGGGCACCCCGAGGTGTACATCATCGCGCTGCCGTTCTTCGGCATCATCACCGAGATCATCCCGGTCTTCGCCAGAAAGCCGATCTTCGGCTACGTGACCCTGGTCGGCGCGACGATGGCGATCACGGGACTGTCCGCGGTCGTCTGGGCGCACCACATGTTCGCCACCGGCGGGGTGCTGCTGCCCTACTTCTCGCTGATGTCCTTCCTGATCGCCGTCCCCACCGGCGTGAAGTTCTTCAACTGGTCGGGGACGATGCTCAGGGGCTCGCTCTCCTTCGAGACACCGATGCTCTGGGCGACCGGCTTTCTGGTGTCCTTCCTCTTCGGCGGGCTCACCGGAGTCATCCTGGCCTCCCCGCCGATGGACTTCCACGTCACCGACACGTACTTCGTCGTCGGGCACTTCCACTACGTCGTGTTCGGCACCGTCGTCTTCGCCATGTTCGCCGGATTCCACTTCTGGTGGCCGAAGTTCACCGGCAAGATGCTCGACGAACGGCTCGGGAAGATCCACTTCTGGACCCTGTTCATCGGCTTTCACACGACGTTCCTGGTGCACCACTGGCTGGGCGCCGAGGGCATGCCGCGCCGCTACGCCGACTACCTGGCCGCGGACGGCTTCACCGCGCTCAACACCCTGTCCACCATCGGGGCGTTCCTGCTCGGCATCTCCACGCTGCCGTTCCTCTACAACGTCTGGAAGACCGCCAAGTACGGCACCAAGGTGGAGGTCGACGACCCCTGGGGCTTCGGGCGCTCCCTGGAGTGGGCGACCTCCTGCCCGCCGCCCCGGCACAACTTCGTCGCCCTGCCCCGGATTCGCTCGGAGTCGCCCGCCTTCGACCTGCACCACCCGGACATCGCGTACCCCTCGCAGCTGCAGCGGCTGCCGGGCCACGGGCCGGGCGGCGAGGAACCGGGCGGCGACACGTTCGCCGAGCGCGGCTGAGCGCCCCGGCCCGGTTCAGCCGATGTCCACCCGCACCGACAGGTCGTTGTCGGCGGTGTAGTACGGAGTGACCCGCGCCCGCGCGCCCGAAGCTCCCGACACCGCGCCCGGGTAGACGAAGACCGGGCCGCGGTCGGCGATGTCGTCGAGCAGCCGCGCCACCCGGACCCGGGGCCCCGGCTCGCCCTCGGGCAGCAGCCACAGGTCCCAGACGCCCGCGCCCGCCGCGTCGGTGAGGTCCGCGCTCGGGACGGTCAGCGTGAAGTCGCGCCCGCTGCCGTCGAGTTCGGCGCGTACGACGGGCTTGGCGGCCTGGCGTCCACAGAGCTCCGCGTGTGCGCGGGCGCCGAGCAGCGTTCCGTGGAGCCGTCCGCGTACGGCCAACCTGCCCTCGGTGAGCACCAGTTCGGCCGCCTCCGCGTGCGGGGCGCGCCACCAGGAACGCACGCTGAGGTTGCCGTGCTTGGTGGCGTACGGGATGCGCGGGGACACCTGGCCGCCGGTCGCGTCGGGTTCCCGGTCCACGAGGCGGCGCAGGTCCAGGAGGCCGGGCAGCAGTCGCTCGGGCTCGCGGCCGGGCAGCGCGGCGAAGACGTCCCAGCGGCCCTCGGCCAGTGCGAGGGTCTCCGGCAGCCGGGCGCTCGGTCGTCCGTCGGCGTCGGGCTCGAACGGCAGCGTGACCTCGGCCGGGTCCTCGGACCCGCGCAGGCGCAGCAGCAGTTCGGCGCCGGTGGAGCCGGGAGCGTCGAGGACGAAGGTCAGGGTGCCGGATTCGTCGGCGCGGCAGTCGGCGTGCGGCGACGGGGCGGCGGGCGCCTGCCCGGCGTCGCTGAGGGCGGTGGCGTGCGGGGTGGTCATGCGGTGCGTCCCTTCGCGAGGACGGTACGGCTCAGGTCACGCAGGGCGAGGGCGCCGCCGAGCAGCGCGCCGCGGGTGCGGTGCAGCGAGCCGCGCATCCGGCCGCCGCCACGCCTGGTGAGGTCCTGGAGCAGGGATTCGAAGTGTTCGCCGACGCGCTGCGGGTCGAAGCGCTCGGAGTCCCGCAGCGCGGCGGCCGCCATCTCCCGGCGCAGGTCGTCGTCGTTGATGAGTTCGAGCAGACCGGCGGCGATGGACTTGGCGCTGCCCGGCTTCACCAGACGGCCGTCGACGCCGTCGTCGATGATCTCGCCGGGGCCGTGCGGGCAGTCGGTCGCCACCACGGGCACCCCGCAGCGCATGGCCTCGACGATGGTCATGCCGAAGGACTCCATGCTGGAGGTGACCGCGGCGATGGAGCCCTTGGCCCACTCCGGCTCTATCGGGTTGGCCCGGCCCATCAGGAACACATGGTTGTACAGGTCGAGTTGGTCGATCAGGGCGCGCAGCTTGTCCTCTTGCTTGCCCGCGCCGTAGATCCGCAGCCGCCAGTCCGGCCGGGACTCGCGGACCAGGTCGAAGGCGCGGATCAGCAGGTCGTACCGCTTGACCTTCTCCAGCCGCCCGGCCGCCACGATCAGCTTCGCCGAGCCGTCGGCCGGGGCGACCTGGGGCGCGGGCACGGAGTTGGGCACCGCCTCGATGCGTACCCCGGGCAGTCGCATGGTGGTGCGGTACGAGCGGGCGTCGGCCTCGGTGGTCGTGGTCAGGGCGTCCAGGCGAGGGTAGACGGCGGTCAACTGGCGCCGCAGCGCCTTGGAGTGGCTGTCCAGGGTCAGGTGTTCCTGGCCGATACGGACCGGGCCGGAGCGCGTCTCGCGGGCGAGGTGCACATTGAGCCCGGGCCGGGTGGCGATCACGACATCGGCCTCGACGCTCTTGAGATGGGCGGCGATGCGCCGGTCGGTGAGCGCGCTGTACTGCCCGTAGCGTCCCTCCGCACTGGGGAAGACCGAGGCGGGGCGCAGATAGTCGGGGTCCTCCCCCTCGTATCCCGGGCTGCCCTTGCGGATGTCGACCAGGCTGCGCACCTTCACCCGCGGGTCGTGGGCGAACGTCGGGCGGTCGCGGTGCCGGAAGACCGACACGATCTCGACGTCGTGGTGCTGGGCCAGGGTCTCGGCCAGGTTGTAGGTGGTCCGGATGGTGCCACCGATTCCGTACGCATTGTGCAGAAGAAATGAGATGTGCATACGGCCCCGTAATCGTGTTGTTCGATGCGAATGATCCGGACAGTTCCGGACAGTCCAGCTCATCCGCCTACCGGAAGGTTAGACCTGCGGGTTCACCGGAAGGTTGGGCTTCATCATGATCTTGTTCCAAGACTGTTTCCTCATTGAGAGGCAACCTTGGGAACTATTCGGTGTTCCCGCTGGTGGGTGAGGGTTCACGGTTGTTGGTCCGGTTTCCGCCGAACGGGGCACACGAGGTGCTGACGGGCCGTCGGGCCCGGGCGACGACGGCGCCCGCCCGGGCAAGAGGGCTTGCGCACACCACCGTTCCCGCTCCGACTGTGACGGCCGCGCCCGTGACCCGGACGGTGGATGACCCGTTGTCCTGGAATGAGCCGGGACCCACCCGGCTGCCGCACGAACCGATTCCGAGGAGCCACCCGTGCCGCGCATGCTCGACCTCAGCGACGACGTCCGTGCCGAGATCGGTGACCAGGAAGCCGACCGGCTGCTCACCGGCGGGGACACCCCGGGGAGCTACGACTGCACGTCCTGCCGCACCCCCGGCGACTCGGCGCAAGAAGCCACCAGCACCGTCCTCTTCGTCGGCGACGAGACCGCCGTCCTCGCCTTCGCCCACTCCGCGTGCCTGCCCTCGCAGGTGGTCCGGGTCACGGAGGAGGAACTCCAGGGCGCCGTACGGTCCATCACCGAGAACCAGCCCGGCGCCGGGGCCGGTGCCGATTCCGCACCGCAGCCCGCCGTCCTCGGGGTGACCAGTGGACTCGTCCTGCTCGAGGACGAGTTGCACCCCGCCCTCGTCGTGGAGCCGACCGGCCCCGTCGCCCGGCCCGGCAGCACCGCGGGCGTCGACGAGTTCCTCCCGCTGGTGATCGACCACGGCTTCCGGCCGGTACCGGCGCTCACCTCGGTGCCGCCGGTACTGCACGGCTGGTCGGTACTGGTCGCCAACGGCCAGCTGCACTCGGTGCTCCAGCCGGGCACCGACGGCGGCGCCCCGGTCGCCTGGTGGCAGGCGCACCAGCCGCTCCAGGTCACCGACAGCTGGCGCACCGCGGCCGCCAAGCTCCAGCAGATCCTGGTGTTCACGGCGCCCGCCGGTTCCATCGGCCGCCAGCCGCGCGAGGACCTGATGCGCCAGGCGCTCGACCGGGCCGCCGCGAACGGGCTGCTCGCGGGCGCGGCGATGCCGCTCGCGGGTACCTGATGCGGAGCGGCCACCGGGCCCCGTTTCGGCGACGAAACCGGCGCGGTGGCCGCATCCGAAGGACTTGTGGGTCGTTTGCCCTTACGTGCACCCCTATGACCCAAGCCGCCGCCCGCTGCCGAGTTCCATCCCGTCCATGCGCCCCGCGCACGACATGACGGCAGCCGTCTCGCCCACGCCGATCTACGACGCGCTCTACGCGGAGTACCGAAGGGCGTTCAAGGCCCTTCCGGGTGACCGGAGTGGTGAGGAACACCTGAACTTCCGTGGTTTCTCCGCCGACTTGACGGATCTGTGGGCCGGACGCCACGACCCGGTGCCCGGCGTGACGCACCACTCGGGCACGTATCAGTGGCCGCAGCCCGCCCGCCGCAAGGGCCGCCACCGTACCGACCAGCCCGCCTGGCAGCCGGTCGGCCGCCTGCCGGGCGCCGGTGGGCGGGTGCCCGCGGCGCTGCCGCCCGCGCCGCGCCGCGAACACTGAACCGCCGTGCGCCGAGGCCTCGGCGCTCCAAACGCCCCCGCACACACGACGACGGCCGCCCCTGCTGAACGGGCGGCCGTCGTCGTACGGTGAGGCGCGGGCGCGGCCGGTCGGCGCGCGCCGGTGCGGTTACTTCTTGCGGCCGCGCTTCTCGCGTACCCGTACCGAGATGTGCAGGGGCGTGCCCTCGAAGCCGAACTCCTCGCGCAGCCTGCGCTCCACGAAGCGCCGGTAGCCGTGCTCGATGAAGCCCGAGGCGAACAGCACGAAGCGGGGCGGCTTGGTTCCGGCCTGGGTGCCGAAGAGGATGCGCGGCTGCTTGCCGCCGCGGACCGGGTGCGGGTGGGCGGCGACGAGTTCGCCGAGGAAGGCGTTGAGCCTGCCGGTGGGCACCCGGGTCTCCCAGCCCGCGAGGGCGGTCTCGATCGCCGGGACGAGCTTTTCCATGTGCCGCCCGGTGCGCGCCGAGACGTTCACCCGCGGCGCCCAGGCCACCTGGGCGAGCTCGGTCTCGATCTCGCGCTCCAGGTAGTAGCGCCGCTCCTCGTCGAGGGTGTCCCACTTGTTGTACGCGAGGACGAGCGCGCGTCCGGCCTCGACGGCCATGGTCACGATGCGCTGGTCCTGGATGCTGATCTGCTCCCCGGCGTCGATGAGGACGACGGCGACCTCGGCCTTCTCGACCGCGGCGGCGGTGCGCAGCGAGGCGTAGTAGTCGGCGCCCTGCTGGAGGTGGACCCGCTTGCGGATGCCCGCCGTGTCGACGAACTTCCAGGTGACACCGCCGAGTTCGATCAGTTCGTCAACCGGGTCGCGGGTGGTGCCGGCGAGCTCGTTGACGACGACGCGCTCCTCGTTGGCCACCTGGTTCAGGAGGGACGACTTGCCGACATTGGGGCGGCCGATCAGCGCGATACGGCGCGGGCCGCCGAGAGCCGCGCCGAAGCGCTGCGCGGGCGCCTCGGGCAGTGCTTCGAGGACGGCGTCGAGCATGTCGCCGGTGCCGCGGCCGTGCAGCGCGGAGACGGGGTGCGGTTCGCCGAGACCGAGGGACCACAGCGCGGTCGCGTCCGCCTCGCCGCTCGGTCCGTCGACCTTGTTGGCACACAGCACGACGGGCTTGCCCGCCTTGCGCAGCAGGCGCACCACGGCCTCGTCGGTGTCGGTGGCGCCGACCGTGGCGTCCACCACGAACACCACGGCGTCGGCGGCCTCGATGGCGTACTCGGCCTGGGCGGCCACCGAGGCGTCGATACCGAGGACGTCCTGCTCCCAGCCGCCGGTGTCGACCACCTTGAAGCGGCGTCCGGCCCACTCGGCCTCGTAGGTGACGCGGTCGCGGGTGACGCCGGGCTTGTCCTCGACGACCGCCTCGCGGCGGCCGATGAAGCGGTTCACCAGGGTCGACTTGCCGACGTTGGGGCGGCCGACGACGGCGAGGACCGGCAGCGGACCGTGGCCCGCCTCCTCGATGGCGCCCTCGACGTCCTCGAGGTCGAAGCCCTCCTCGGCGGCCAGTTCCATGAACGCCGTGTACTCGGCGTCGCCGAGTTCGCCGTGGTCGTGCTCCGTGCCCGCGAAGTCCGCCGCAGCGTTCTCGGCGGACTCGGGCTGGCTGGGGTCGTTCATGAAGTCCGTACCTCGTTCATCGTGGTGATCGTGGACCGCGGCGCGGGCGGCCCACTGCTCAAGTGTCGCTCAGCGCCGGGTGAGACGCCGCGCGTTTTCCAGATGGGCGGCGAGCCGCTTCTGGATCCGTACGGTCGCCTCGTCCATCGCCCTGCGGGTGCGCCGCCCGCTGTGGTCACCGGCCTCGAAGGGCTCCCCGAAGACCAGGTCGATCCGGGTCCGCAGCGGCGGAAGACCGGGGATCAGTCTGCTGCGGGCCCCCGCGCTGCCCAGTACCGCGACCGGTACGACCGGTGCGCCGCTGCGCACCGCGAAGTAGGCCAGTCCCGAGCGCAGGGACGCGAAGTCGCCCTCGCCGCGGGTGCCTTCGGGAAATATGCCGAGCACTCCGCCGCCGTCCAGGACCTTCAAGGCCCGGGTGACGGCCGCGCGGTCGGCCGACTCGCGGTCGATGGAGAGCTGTCCGAGACCGTTGAGGAAGGCTCCCATCGGGCCGCGGAACATCTCCTTCTTTATGAGGAAGTGCACCGGGCGCGGTGAGGAGCCCATCAGGAGCGGGCCGTCCGCGAAGTTCGAGTGGTTGACGGCGAAGATCAGCGGTCCGGTGGCCGGTACCTTCCAGGCCCCCAGGGTCCGGGGGCGGTAGAGGCCGTGCACCACCGGCACCCCGAGCCGTCTGCCGAACTCCGCCCCGCGCGCGGACGGCGCAGGGTCGGGAGTGCTCACTTCGCGGCCCGCTTCTCCTCGACGAGGGTCACGACACACTCGATGACCTGCTGGAGGGTGAGCTCCGTGGTGTCGACCTCGACGGCGTCGCCCGCCTTGGCGAGCGGCGAGGTCTTCCGGCTGGAGTCGGCGGTGTCCCGCTTGATCAGGGCCTCGCGGGTGGCCTGGACGTCGGCGCTCTTCATCTCGCTGCTGCGGCGCGCGGCGCGGGCCTCGGGCGAGGCGGTCAGGAAGATCTTCAGGTCGGCGTCGGGGAGCACGGTGGTGCCGATGTCGCGGCCCTCGACGACGATGCCGCCCGGCGCGGCCGCCGCGATGGCGCGCTGCAGCTCGGTGATCCGGGTGCGCACCTCGGGCACCGCGCTGACGGCGCTGACCTTGGAGGTGACCTCCGGGGTGCGGATGGGCTGGGCCACATCGGTGCCGTCCACCACGATCGTCGGCGCGGCCGGGTCGGTGCCGGAGACGATCTCCGGCTTGCCCGCGGCCGAGGCGATCGCGCTGGGGTCCTCGATGTCGATGCCGTTGTTCACCATCCACCAGGTGATCGCGCGGTACTGGGCGCCGGTGTCCAGGTAGCTGAGGCCGAGCTGGGCGGCGACGGCCTTGGAAGTGCTCGACTTGCCCGTGCCGGAGGGGCCGTCGATGGCGACGATGACGGCCTGGACGGCCTCAGTGGTCTCGGCGGCGGTTTCCACAGCGAAGGACACCTTCCTGGTACGGGGAGTGAGAGCGCGAACAGGGCGAGAGAGCCCCGCACAAGGTTACTGGCTCCGCGGGGCGCCTCTTTCACGGCAGGGTCCGCCCCGGGTCCCCCACCGTACTGCGGGCGCTCCCGGCGGGCGTTGTCGCTGGTCAGCCGAGGCCGGTGGCTGCCGGTGCCGCTGGGGTCGGGCCTTCGCCGTACTCGGCAGTGCCGCCGGGTGGGCCCGGCGGCGCCCGCTCCCGCCGCCCCGGTCAGCCCCGCAGCACCCAGCCCTGCTCGGTGAGTGCGCGGGTGAGCACCGGCACGGCCTTGGGTTCGACCAGGATCTGGACGAGTCCGGCCTGCTGTCCGGTGGCGTGCTCGATGCGGACGTCCTCGATGTTCACGCCCGCCCGTCCGGCGTCCGCGAAGATCCTGGCGAGCTGGCCCGGCTGGTCGTCGATGAACACGGCGACGCTCTCGTAGACGCGCGGCGCGGCGCCGTGCTTGCCGGGCACCCGCACCTGGCCCGCGTTCCCGCGGCGCAGCACGGCCTCGACGCCCGCGGCGCCGCCGGTGCGCTTGTCCTCGTCCGCGGACTGCAGGGAGCGCAGCGCGGCGACCGTCTCGCCGAGGTCCTCGGCGAGCTCGGCGAGCAGGTCGGCGACCGGTCCCGCGTTGGCGGAGAGGATGTCGATCCACATCCGCGGGTCCGAGGCCGCGATCCGGGTCACATCGCGGATGCCCTGGCCGCACAGCCGTACCGCCGTGTCCTCGGCGTGCTCCAGGCGCGCGGCGACCAGGCTCGACATCAGGTGCGGCATGTGCGAGACGAGGGCGACCGCGCGGTCGTGCGCCTCGGCGTCCATCACCACCGGCACGGCCCGGCACAGGGAGACCAGCTCCAGGGCCAGGTTGAGCACCTCGGTGTCGGTCTCCGGGGTCGGCGTCAGCACCCAGGGGCGGCCCTCGAAGAGTTCGGCGGTCGCGGCGAGCGGTCCTGACTTCTCGCGGCCGGACATGGGGTGGGTGCCGAGGTACCGGCTCAGGTCGGCGCTGCGTGCGCGCAGTTCCCCGAGCGGTCCGCCCTTGACGCTGGCGACGTCCAGGTAGCCGCGGCCGAGCCCCTTGTCCATGGCCTCGGCGAGGGTGTCGGCGACCCGGGCGGGCGGTACCGCCACGAGGACCAGGTCGACCGGTACCTCGGGGGCCCGGTCGGTCCCCGCGCCGAGCGAGGCGGCCGTGCCCGCCTGGGCCGGGTCGTGGTCGGCGAGGTGCACGGTCACGCCGCGCGAGGCGAGCGCGAGGGCGGCCGAGGTGCCGATGAGGCCGGTGCCGATGACGAGCGCGGTTCTCACTGGGCGATGTCCTTGCGGAGGGAGGCGGCGGCGCCGAGGTAGACGTGCACGAGATCGGCGCGGGGCCGGTCGGACTCGATGTGCGCGAGCAGCCGTACCACCCGCGGCATGGCGCCCTCGACGTCGATCTCCTGGGCGCAGATCAGCGGCACGTCCACGATGCCCAGCTTGCGGGCCGCGGCGGCCGGGAAGTCGCTGTGCAGGTCGGGGGTGGCCGTGAACCAGATACTGATCACGTCGTCCGTGCTGAGGTCGTTGCGGTCGAGCACCGCCGTCAACAGCTCGCGGACCTGCTCGCCCATGTGATCGGCCGCGTCCCGGTCCAGCTGGACAGCGCCTCGCACCGCTCGTACCGCCACGGTCTCGCTCCTCGACTGCGTCGTACGGTATTGCTGGTCAACGGCCGCCGCGGTCCCCTGTGGACTCGCGTGTCCGCCCTGCCAGGGTAGTCAGCGCGGCGCGTCCGTGTGACGCCGGTCCGGTCACTGGACGCTCCGCAGTCGCACCCGCCGCAGGAAGTCCTCGACCCGGCGTGCGTCGGGCCCGTCCGGCAGCGGGCTGCCCTCCAGCGCGCGGTCGGCCTCCTCGGCCAGGCGGCGCATCCGGGACTCGACCTCGGGCCAGGCCACCTCGCCGCGTTTGACGGCGAGCAACTCCTCGCGGCGGTCGCCGACGTCGATCACCAGACGCCCGGTGCGCAGCAGGTCACCGCAGGTGGTCAGGAGTCGCAGCAGGTGCATGGCGTGCTTCCAGCGCGGCGCCCCGTGCACCCGTACGTCCGCCTCCAGCTTCTTGTACTGGCCCCGCGCGTAGCGGACGAAGGTGTCGTGGGCCTGCCGGGAGAGGAAGGCGCCGCGCAGGTCGAGGAGTTCCTGTCCGGTCTCGTCGAGGTGCTCGACGAGGGGCGAGTGCAGGCACTCCAGGATGTTCGGGTTGGCGCGCAGGGCCAGCTCGCAGAACCGCTCGATCTCCCAGGAGAACTGCTCCTCGGCCGGGCCCTCGACGTGCGTCGGCGGCTTCTCGAACCGCCAGTACAGCGGGGTCGGGGCGACGAAGACTCCCCTGCGGTCGGTGTCGCTGCTCTCCGTCGCCAGGCCGAAGGCGCGCGAGCCCATCACGCAGGAGTAGACGGTGTGCTTGCCCACGAGGTCGGTGTCGTCGTGCTGCCGCGCGGGGCCGGTGTCGTCCGTGCCATGAGCGTCCTTCGCGGGTGCCGCCACGCGAACTCGCCGTCCGGCGCCGGGCGGGGCGGCGGGCGTGCGGACGCGGACCACGAGGTCGTGCAGGGCGTCGTGGCCGCCGGGGGTGTCCGGCAGGGACGAGCGTTCCTGCGCCGCGTCGAGCACCGCGTGCAGCCGTTCGACGTCCGCGCGGACGGTGTCCGGGTCGACCTCGGCCGGGCCGTGCTCGCGCTCGCTCTTGGCCGCGACGAGGTCGGGCACATAGGCGGGCGCCTCGGGGAGTTCGGCGGCGAGGGTCGGCAGATGCGCCTCGATTCCGCCGCCGCGCATCAGGTGGATGCCGGTGAGCAGGACCCGCAAGGTGTAGAGCAGCGGCTTGAGTTCACCGGTGCGTTCGAACAGGCGCCACTGGGTCCTGGCGAAGCCCCGGTAGTGGTGCGCGTGGTGGTGGGTGAGCACCTGCGGGGCCAGCGACACGAGTGCGGCGTGCGCCTCGGTGCTGTGCACGACCAGGGGCGAGAGCAGCTGTTCCAGGACGTAGCCGTTGCGGCGCAGCATCAGGCGGACGAACTTGCGCAGGTCGTGGGTGACGAGGTCCATCTCCACGCCGTCGCGCTCCCACATCCGCGAGCAGGTCTCCTCGGGTTCGCGCAGGCCGAGGAGTTGGGCCGCCGGGAGCAGGTGCACCCCGCGCATGTCGACGTCGGAGTCGCGGGAGGGGAATCCGTACAGATGGGCTCCCGAGGCGGTCGCGAACAGGACGGGGTGGGCCTGTTCGGCGACCACCGCGCCGAGGTCCGCCTCCGGCAGCCCGGCCTTGGTCAGTACGTCCGTGTCGTCGCGTCTCACCGCTCAAGCGTCCCAGAGCGCTCCCAGCGTCACCAACTGGCTTTCGTACTCGATGCGGTCGGCCCAGTCGTGCGGCCAGGCGTCCGGGCCGTGGTACGCACCGGCCAGGGCGCCGGTGAGCGCGGCGATCGAGTCCGAGTCGCCCGCGGTGCAGGCAGCCCTGCGCAGGGCCGTCACGGGTTCGTCGACGAACAGCAGGAAGCACAACAGCGCGGTGGCCAGGGCCTCTTCGGCGATCCAGCCCTCGCCGGTGGCCAGGCACGGGTCGGTCTCCGGGGAGACGGTGCGCAGCGCGTCCCGGACTCGTTCGAGCGCCGCCAGGCAGTCGTCCCAGCCGCGTGCGACGAAGGCGCCGGGCGAGGCGTCGTGGGAGCGCGTCCACAGGTCGCCGAGCCAGCGCCGGTGGTACGTGTCCCGGTTGTCGAGCGCGTACGAGCGCAGCCGTCCGACCAGACCGGCGGGGTCGGTGCCGGTGGCCAGCAGCCGTATCGCGTGGGCGGTGAGGTCGGAGGCGGCGAGCGCGGTGGGGTGGCCGTGGGTGAGCCCGGCCTGCAACTGGGCGGCGCCCGCGCGCTGTTCGTCGCTCAGGTGCGGCAGCAGGCCGAGCGGGGCGACGCGCATATTGGCCCCGCAGCCCTTGGAGCCGATCCTGCTGGCGTCCTGCCAGGGCAGGTCGGGGTCGGCGAGCAGTTCGCAGGCCCTCAGACAGGTGTGGCCGGGCGCCCGGTTGTTCTCGGGCGAGACGGACCAGGCGACGAAGGCCTCCCGCAGCGGCCGGTGCAGGTGCGCGGCGTCGAGCGGGCCGCGGTCGGTCACCTCGCGCAGGGCGTGTCCGAGGGCGAGGGTCATCTGGGTGTCGTCGGTGATGAGGGCGGGTTCGGGCAGCTCCATCTCGCGCCAGGGGCCGCACTTGGCGAGGATCGCGGGCACGTTGTCGAACTCGGTCGGACAGCCGAGAGCGTCACCGAGGGCGAGTCCGAGCAGGGAGCCGGTGGCGGCGCGTCCGGCGGTACGGGTGGGCAGGGTCATCAGGGTCGTCCTTCCGGTCGCAGAACCGGCGGGTGCAGGGCGGTGGCCGGGCCCGCGCGGTGCAGGGCGGCGGGTTTGCCGCGGCCGCCGGTGAGCCGGGCGGCGCCGGGGACCTGCTCCACGAAGCCCGGCGTGGCGAGCACCTTCCGGCGGAAGTTGGGCCGGTCCAGGGCGGTGCCCCACACCGTCTCGTAGACCTGCTGGAGCTCCCCGAGGGTGAACAGCGGCGGGCAGAAGGCGGTGGCCAGGCAGGTGTACTCCAGCTTGGCGCGGACGCGTTCGCGCGCGTCGGCGAGGATCGTGTCGTGGTCGAAGGCGAGCGGTCCCGCCTCCTCGCAGGGGACCCAGTCGGCCCGCGCCGCGTCGCCGCCACCCCGGGGCTCGGGCAGATCGGGCACGAGAGCGGTGTAGGCGACGGAGACCACCCGCATCCGCGGATCGCGGTCCGGCTCGCTGTAGGTACGCAGTTGTTCCAGGTGCAGGGAGCCGGTCAGCCGCTCGCCGAGCCCGGTCTCCTCGGCGAGTTCGCGGCGGGCCGCCGTCTCGGCCGACTCGGCGGGCAGCAAGAAGCCGCCGGGCAGGGCGCGTTGGCCCGCGTAGGGCTCTTGCCCGCGTTCCACCAGGAGGACCTGGAGCCGTCCCGACCGGACCGTGAACACCGCCAGATCCACGGTGACGGCGAAGGGTTCGAAGGCGTACTTGTCGTAGGCGGGTGGCATCTGCGGATGTGCGCTCATGGGCCCTCCCCCGTCCCAGAGGCTGCCGCCCCGGACGCTGTCGTCGTGGCGGCTGACGTCGTAGCTGCTGACGTCGTGACTGCCGACGTCGAGGCGACCGACGTCGTAACGGCCGCGGTCCCGGTCAGATCCGGCAGCGGGTCGGTGAAGTGCCAGCCCGCGGCGAGCAGTGCGTCCACGGCGGTCACCGCGGTGGCCAGGCGCTCCTCGTGACTGCCGCCGAGCATCACGAACGGTCTTGCGGTACGGGTGAGTTCGGCGTGGAAGCGCCCGGTCATCCAGGGGCGCAGTTCCTCGCCGTCGCGCAGTCCGTCGTCCTCGAAGGGCACGCCCTCGTGATCGGTGAGCAGCCACAGGTGGCGCTGCGTCCGCCCGGCGAGTTCGTCGACGCTGGGGTTGCGGCCCCCGACGTAGCGCTCGTGCCAGACGGTGGTCGCGAACGCGTCGGTGTCGCAGAACAGGACCGGACCGCCCTCGCCCGCCGCCCGCTCCTCCCGCTCGTTCTGCCGCTCGGCGATCAGCGGGAACTCCTCGCCTCCCAACTCCACGTCCTCCCAACGGGCTTCGGGCCACCGCTGACGCAACTCCCGAAGCCTGCGCTCGCTGTGCTCGCGCCCGTACTCGGGCACCCAGCGCGTCCCGGCGAACGCGCCCCCGCGTTCCCGGTAGTGCGCGGCCAGGGCGCGGGCCATCGTCGTCGTACCGCTGGACTCGGCGCCGAGCACCACCACCCGCCGGGCCAGGCCCGCCCGCACCGGGGGCGCGAGGTGGTGCCAGTGCGCCACCGGGTCGGCGCGTACCGCCGTACCGGAGACGGGAAAGGCGCGGCGCTCCGGGTCCACCGGGACGTGCGCGGCGCCGAACCGGCGGGCGAGTTCGGCCCCGTAGGACTCGGAGGTGAAGACGGCGTCCACCTCGCCCTCGACGCCCTGCCGGAAGATCCGCACATGGGCGTCCCAGATCTCCGGGTCGTCGAGGTCCATCGGGACGTCGTCGACAAGACCGACGATCCGGCAGTCCGGGTGGACCGCGCGCATCCACGCGACCCGCTCGGCCAGCGGCACCGACTCCACCGAAGCCGCACAGACCAGCACGGTCAGCTCCGCGCACCGCGCCCGCGCGGTACGCACCAGATGGTGGTGGCCCGCGTGCGGCGGATAGAACTTGCCGAGGACCAGGCCGTGGCGGTGACGCCTCATGCCATCGCCCCCGCCGTCCGCGCGCCGGGCACCAGGTCCCGCCGCCAGTCGCGCAGCCCCACGCAGCACAGGGCGAGGAAGCCCACGTAGAGCAGCGAGGTCAAGTACAGCTCCTTGTACGCGTACAGCGGTACGTAGACCACGTCGGCGGCGATCCACAGCCACCAGGACTCCAGGCGTTTACGGCACTGGCCGTAGGTCGCCATCAGCGAGAGCCCCGTGGTCAGCGCGTCCCAGAACGGCACGGTGGAGTCGGTCTGCCGGTCGAGCAGCACGGTCAGGGCGAGGGTGCCCACCACCCCCGCCGCGCACAGCCACAGCCATTCGGTACGGCTCGTACGGCCGACCTCCTGTCCTGGGGAGCCCGGGCCACCCCCGTGGGTCCAGGTCCACCAGCCGTACGCGGCAAGGGAGATGAAGACGATCTGGAGACCGGCGTCGGCGTACAGGCCGGAGTCGGTGAACAGCAGGACGAACAGCAGGTTGTTGGCGATACCGATCGGCCAGTTCGCCGTCCGCTGCCGCGCCACGAGCCAGACGCACAGCGCCCCGCTCCCGAAGCCGAGCACCTCGGTCCAGCTGACCGGGGTGTCGAGCAGGGTGAAGAGCGGCTGCCGCAAGGGATCGAGAACGCCCGAGAGACTCGCGAGACTCACGCCCGCCTCCTTAATAGTCACTCAGACCATAAAGGGGCGTGGTGTTCTCACGCAAGCCTCTTTCGGGGGTGGTGGGCGGGGCGGCGGTTCGGTGAAGTGCCTTGGCTGGGTGAGGGGTTGGCGGGTTGGAGGTTGGCGGGTTGGAGGTTGGCGGGTTGGCGGGTTGGCGGGTTGGCGGGTTGGCGGGTTGGCGGGTTGGCGGGTTGGCGGGTTGGCGGGGTAACAGCGGCGCGGTACGAGTGGTGGCGGTACGGGCGGCGGGTACGCGAGAACGGCGGCGGCCGGTGCCGGGAGAGTTCCCGTGCACCGGCCGCCGCCGTTGTGCGGCCGCGGAGGGCCGCCGTAGTCCTGGGAGGGGCGCGCCGCCGAGGCCGCGCCGCCCGCTACCCGTCGCGCCCTACAGCTCGACCTCGCGCATCAGCATGCCGACCTCGGTGTTGGACATCCTGCGCAGCCAGCCGGACTTCTGGTCGCCGAGAGTGATGGGTCCGAAGGCGGTACGGACCAGCTTCTCGACCGGGAAGCCCGCCTCGGCGAGCATGCGGCGCACGATGTGCTTACGGCCCTCGTGCAGGGACACCTCGACGAGGTAGTTCCGGCCGGTCTGCTCGATCACCCGGAAGTGGTCGGCGCGGGCGTAGCCGTCCTCGAGCTGGATGCCGTCCTTGAGCTGCTTGCCCAGGTCGCGCGGGATCGGGCCGTAGATCGCCGCGACATAGGTCTTGCGCACGCCGTACTTGGGGTGGGTCAGGCGGTGTGCGAGCTCACCGTGGTTGGTGAGCAGGATGATGCCCTCGGTCTCGGTGTCGAGACGCCCGACGTGGAACAGACGCGTCTCGCGGTTGGTGACGTAGTCGCCGAGGCACTGGCGCCCCTCCGGGTCCTCCATCGTGGAGACCACGCCCGCGGGCTTGTTCAGCGCGAAGAACTGGTACGACTGCGTGGCGACGGTCAGGCCGTCCACCTTGATCTCGTCGTTCTCCGGGTCGACCCGCAGGCCCTGCTCCACCACGATGGCGCCGTTGACCTCGACCCGAGCCTGCTCGATCAGCTCCTCACAGGCGCGCCGCGAACCGTATCCGGCCCGGGCCAGCACCTTCTGGAGCCGCTCGCCCTCCTGCTCGGCACCCGGGAACGTCTTGGGCAGCTTGATGTCCTTCTTGCCCGCGTACCGCTCGCGGTTGCGCTCCTCGGCCCGCGTCTCGTACTCCCGCGAGCGGGCCGGGGCGCTGCGCTGGTCGCGCTGCTGCGGCTGCTTCGGGCCGCCCTTGGCACCGCCGCGCGCGGTGGTGCCCCGGCCCTTGCGCCCGCCCTCGCCGGACTGACCGCCCGAGCCGCCGGAGCCGCCCACGTCGTAGCGGCGCTCCTCGGGGCGCGGGCGACCGGCACGCTTCTGCTTGTCGTCGCGTGATCCTCCCGTCTTCGACCGGGAGGTGCCGCCACCTGCCCCTCGGTTGTCGCGGCCGCTGTCGCCGGCCCTGCTGTTCTTGCCGCTGCTTCGCATCAGTGATCCGTCTTGTCGTATGCGTCCTCGGAATCCGGTGCGTCCGGATCGAACGACGGCACGCCCTCCTGCGTCTCGGCCTCGATCGCCTCCGCCTCCGGGAGGAAGGGCGCGAGCTCCGGCAATTCGTCCAGGCCGCGCAGGCCCATCCGCTCCAGGAAGTAGTTCGTCGTCGTGTACAGGATCGCACCTGTTTCGGGTTCCGTGCCCGCCTCCTGGATCAGCCCGCGCTGCAACAGGGTCCGCATCACGCCGTCACAGTTGACCCCGCGGACCGCCGAGACCCGCGATCGGCTCACCGGCTGGCGGTACGCGACCACCGCCAGCGTCTCCAGTGCCGCCTGGGTGAGCCGCGCCTGCTGACCGTCCAGGGCGAAGCCCTCCACGGCCGCCGCGTACTCGGGCCGGGTGTAGAACCGCCACCCCCCGGCCACCAGCCGGAGCTCGAATCCGCGCCCCTGCACCGTGTACTCGTCGGCCAGCTCACGCAGCGCGTCCGCGACCTTGCGGCGCGGCCGCTGGAGCAGTTTGGCCAGATGCTCCTCGGTGGCCGGCTCGTCCACCACCATCAGTACGGCCTCCAGGGCGGGCTTCAGCTCGAGGTCCGCCACGGCGGCGCCGGGCACCGGGCCCGCCGCAGCGTCCTCGTCGGGCGCACCGACGGCGCCGCCGGCACTCGGGCTGGTCATACGGGCTCCTCGGTGGGGGTGGTCGGGGCGGGCTCGGCAGCGGGAGCGGTCGGGGCGGGCTTGTCCTTGTCCCTGCCCTTGTCCTTGCTCTTGTCGCCCTCGGCGGGCTTGCTCTCCTGGTCGAACTCGTCGGTGACGCGTACCTGCGTGTCCTCGGCCCCGGTCCAGCGGACCATCAGCTCGCCGAGTGCCTCCTCCTGCTCCAGGGCCACCGCCTTCTCCCGGTAGAGCTCCAGGAGGGCGAGGAACCGCGCCACCACGGTCAGGGTGTCCCCGGCGTCCTCGATCAGCGTGCGGAAGCTGGCCTCGCCGACGGTCCGGAGCAGGTCCACCACCAGCGCGGCCTGTTCCCGGACGCTGACCAGTGGGGCGTGGATGTGGTCGACGTACACCTGCGGCTTGGCCCTCGGCTGCATCGCCTTCACGGCGAGCTTCGCGAACCCCTCGGCGCCGATGCTGATGACCACCTCGGGCAGCAGCTCCGCGTGGTGCGGCTCCAGGCCGACCGTACGGGGATGGCGGCGGGCCTCCTCTTCGAGCCGGGCGCTGAAGATGTCGGCGATCTGCTTGTACGCGCGGTACTGCAGGAGCCGCGCGAACAACAGGTCCCGCGCCTCCAGGAGCGCCAGGTCGGCCTCGTCCTCCACCTCGGCGGCGGGCAGCAGCCGGGCGGCCTTCAGGTCGAGCAGGGTCGCGGCCACGACCAGGAACTCGGTGGTCTGGTCGAGGTCCCAGTCCGGGCCCATCGCCCGGATGTACGCCATGAACTCGTCGGTGACCTTGGACAGCGCCACCTCGGTCACATCGAGCTTGTGCTTCGAGATGAGCTGGAGCAACAGGTCGAACGGCCCCTCGAAGTTGGCGAGCCGGACGGTGAACCGGCCGTCGTCCGGGGCCTCTTGGCGTGGTGGGGCTTCCTGAGGTTCCTGGCCTTCCTGGGTTTCCGGGACTCCCTGGGCCTCCGGAACCTGGGCTTCCGGGGCGTTCTCTGGCGCCTGGGAGTCCGGCTCGCCCTCCAGCGCTCCGGCGAGCGAACTCCCCGTGTTCTGCGGGGGGTTGGGGTCGGCTTCGGGAGCGGCGGGCGCGAGGACGGCTTCCGCGTCGAGATCGGCAACGGGCGGGTCGAGCGCGGTCCCGGACTCGGACAGACCCGGCTCGGGCTCGGGTTCCGACAGCTCGGGCTCGGACAGCTGGGAATCGGGCTCGGGGAGCGCGGGCGCAGGCACCGACGCAGGCATGAGGTCGGGCTCGGGCTCGGCCTCACCCCCCGGGCGTACCACCGGAGCCGCGCCCGGCCCCCGGCCCAGGCTGCGACGGCGGCCGCGGGAGGGCTGGGCGGGCTGCTCGTCGGAGGTCGGCATGGTGGTCCAGGGTGCGGGGGGTGTACGGGGCGGTGCCCGGCGGGTTCTCGACGGGGCGGAACGGGCGACGGGCGGGCAGGCTATCGCCTCCCGCCCCGGCCGCGGGGGACCCGCCCTCGCTCAGGCGGGTCCGCCGGTGCGTGCCTCAGCGCCCGCGCAGCCGCCGTACGAGAATGCTCGCTTCCCCGCGCGACTCCAGGTCCGCGAGGACCACCGCGACCGCCTCGCGGACGATCCGGCCGCGGTCGACCGCGAGGCCGTGCTCGCCGCGCAGTACGAGCCGGGCGTGTTCGAGGTCCATCAACTCCTCGGCGGAGACGTAGACCGTGATCTTCTCGTCGTGCCGCTCACGGCCGCTCGGCCTGCGCGGGGCCGCCCGGCCGCCGCCCTGACGGCGACGGGCGCCGGAAGCGGCGTCGCCCTCGGCGGCGGTCCGCTGCGTCTTGCGGCGTGCGCCGCCGCGCGGTCCGCCCTCCTCGCCGTGGCCCGCGGAACTGTCCCGGGTGTCCGCGGACTCGCCGTCGCCCTCGGCCGTCGCGTGCTCGGGGCTCGCGGCGTCCTCGGAGCCCGCGGGGTCCTGCCGCTCGTCGGCGGCGTTCGGGTCGCTCTCCCCCGCGGGTGCCGGGACCCGCGGTTCACCGTTGACCTGGCGCTTGGGGCTGGACGCCTGCAGCGCCGTCCCCCCGGTGGTGCGGAACAGCTCGTCGGCTCCGGGCAGACTCACTCGGCGTGACACCGGGCGAGCACCTCCCTGGCGAGCTGGCGATAGGCGGCGGCGCCGACGGAGTTCGAGGCGTACGTGGTGATCGGCTCACCGGCGACCGTGGTCTCCGGGAAGCGGACGGTACGGCCGATCACGGTGTGGTAGACGTGATCGTCGAACGCCTCGACCACCCGCGCGAGCACCTCACGGCTGTGCACCGTGCGCGAGTCGTACATCGTGGCGAGGATGCCGTCGAGCTCCAGGTCGGGGTTGAGCCGCTCCTGGACCTTCTCGATCGTCTCGGTCAGCAGCGCCACTCCGCGCAGCGCGAAGAACTCGCACTCCAGCGGGACGATCACCTTGTGGGCCGCCGTGAGGGCGTTGACGGTCAGCAGGCCGAGCGAGGGCTGACAGTCGATCACGATGTAGTCGTAGTCCGACATCAGCGGCTTCAGCGCCCGCTGGAGGGTGGACTCGCGCGCGACCTCGGAGACGAGCTGGACCTCGGCCGCCGACAGGTCGATGTTGCTCGGCAGCAGGTCCATGTTGGGCACGGCGGTCTTCAGGAGCACCTCGTCCGCCGCCATGTTCCGCTCCATGAGCAGGTTGTAGACGGTGAGGTCGAGCTCCATCGGGTTCACACCGAGACCGACCGACAGGGCACCCTGCGGGTCGAAGTCGACGAGCAGCACCCGGCGGCCGTACTCGGCGAGCGCGGCACCCAGGTTGATGGTCGAGGTGGTCTTGCCGACCCCGCCCTTCTGGTTGCACATCGCGATGATCTTGGCGGGCCCGTGGTCGGTCAGCGGGCCCGGGATGGGGAAGTACGGCAAGGGGCGTCCCGTGGGGCCGATGCGTTCACGCCGCTGGCGGGCGGCGTCGGGCGCGAGGGTTGCCGCGTACTCGGGATCGGGCTCGTACTCCGCGTCCGGATCGTAGAAGTGACCCTCGGGCACCTCTTCGTAGTCTGCGAGGTGACGGGTTGCCGATGGGGTGTCCCCGCTGCGGTCCGGGACCATGGCGTTCACGTGAGGGCCATCCATGCTCTGGTGTGCTGGTGTCGGGATCGGGCGGTCGGGAAAGGCGTGGACAGCGACGGAGCCGACACCTTCGAGCCCGGCGGGATGCTGGTCCCGCTGCGGCATTCCTGGTTGACCACCCCCGGGAGCAAATGTCGACTCATTCACAAGTCGTCTTACCTCCTTGGTGACCAGGAAACTTCTAGACAGGTCAGCGTGGCACCATGCCGACGTTTGGCGACTCTATGGCGTGTCACCACTCCGCAGCAACACAATCCACGGGACCCGACTCGATGTGTCGAAGCCTCAACACCCTTCTGTCAAGGGCAAGTGGTGCCCGTCGGCGACGAATTCCGGGTGTACGAATCGGTCGAAGCCTTACGTTCGAGGCGAGTTGAGCGTGCCGTGGTCGAACACCGCAGAACGGGTCGCACAGTGACGCGATACACACGCATGTGTGTACGGCAGAGCACACCGACATGCGTACGGCCGGACCTCGTATCAAGGTCCGGCCGTACGCGTGGTGTTGACGGGTCCGGGTTGACGGACCCGCCGAACTAGCCGAGCAGGGTGTCAAGTTCGACGTGCTCCAGGCCGTGGGCCTCGGCGACCTCGCGGTAAACCACCTTGCCGTCGTGCGTGTTGAGGCCCTTGGCCAGCGCCGGGTCGCGGCGCAGCGCCTCCACCCAGCCGCGGTCGGCGAGCTCGACCACGTACGGGAGGGTGGCGTTGGTCAGGGCGTAGGTCGAGGTGTTGGGCACCGCGCCGGGCATGTTGGCCACGCAGTAGAAGACCGAGTTGTGCACCGGGAAGGTCGGCTCGGCGTGGGTGGTCGGACGCGAGTCCTCGAAGCAGCCGCCCTGGTCGATCGCGATGTCGACAAGGACACTCCCGGGCTTCATCCGCGAGACCAGCTCGTTGGTGACCAGCTTCGGGGCCTTGGCGCCGGGGATGAGTACGGCGCCGATGACGAGGTCGGCCTCCAGGCAGGCGCGCTCCAGCTCGAAGGTGTTGGACATGACGGTCTGGATCTTGGTGCCGAAGATCCGGTCCGCCTCGCGCAGCTTGTTGATGTCCCGGTCGAGCAGGGTCACATGGAAGCCCATGCCGATCGCGATCTGCGCCGCGTTCCAGCCGGAGACGCCACCGCCGATGACAACGGCCTTGCCCGCGGCGACACCGGGCACGCCGCCCGGCAGCACACCGCGTCCGCCCGCGGGACGCATCAGGTGGTACGCGCCCACCTGCGGGGCGAGCCGGCCGGCGACCTCGGACATCGGGGCGAGCAGCGGCAGCGCGCGGTTGGTCAGCTCCACCGTCTCGTAGGCGATGGCGGTGGTGCCGGAGCCGAGGAGGGCGTCCGTGCACTCGCGGGAGGCGGCCAGGTGCAGGTAGGTGAAGAGCGTCTGGTCCTTGCGGAGCCGGTGGTACTCCTCGGCGATCGGCTCCTTGACCTTGAGCAGCAGGTCCGCCGTCGCCCAGACCTCGTCGGCCGTGTCCAGGATCCGCGCACCCGCGGAGACGAACTCGTCGTCCGCGATCGAGGAACCGAGTCCGGCCTCGCGCTCGATGACGACCTCATGGCCGTGCCGGACGAGCTCGTGCACCCCGGCGGGGGTGATGGCGACACGGAACTCGTTGTTCTTGACCTCGCGGGGGATACCGACCTTCACGTCGATCACGGTCCTTGGCTCAGGGGGTTCATGTGGGGGGTGCCCCCCGTACAAACCCTATTCCTTGGGGATGAGGCGGGAATACACCGCATACACCGCGTGAAACCGCGGCGGAGCCAGTCTAATGAAGGATTTCCCTCTGTCTAGCCTTCCATTGCAATAATCTTCATCCGATCGACCATGAGTTTCCTAGGCGGAGGATCGGGTTCCACGGGTGTCCCGACCTCGCCCGAGCGGCCCCGGGGCGGCAGCGCCCGGTCACGGAGCGTCCGCCGCCGCAGGTGGGCCCGTGCGCGCTCGCCCGCGCGACCCGCGGCCCGGCCCGCGTCACCCCGGCACCCGCCCGTTCACTCTCCGGCACGGCCTGTCCACCCGGGCCGCTCCGGCCTGGGTCGGCAGGATGGCGACGGCCCACGCTCACCCTCCACGGAAGGTCCCGACCCGGTGAACAACGAGTTCTTCGCACGCAAGATGGACCTGCGCTTCGACACCTTCGACGCCGACAAGGACGGCGTCATCAGCAGGGACGACTTCGTCCGGATGGGTTCGCGCGTCCTGGAGGCGTTCGGGCTCGCCGCGGACTCCCCGAAGGGCAGGGCCGTACTCGACGGGGGCGACCGCTTCTGGGAGAACCTGGCCGGGGCGGCCGACACCGACCTGGACGGCACACTCACCCGCGAGGAGTTCCGGCGCGGGGCCACCGAGTTGCTGCGCGGAACCCCCCAGGGCTTCGCCCAGACCGCACGGCCCTGGACGGAAGCGGTCATCGCGGCCGCCGACACCGACGACGACGGACGGCTCAGCAGCGACGAGTACAGCGGCATGCTGCGCGCCATGGGCGCGGACGAGGAAGCGGTCAGGAACATCGCGTCCCACGTCACGGACCCGAACAACTCGGTCTCGACCGACGCGGTACTCCGCGCGGCACTGAGCTTCTACACGAACGACAAGCCCGCCGCTCCGGCCACCTGAGCCTTCGGGACGCGAGCCGGCCGGTCCGGGCTTCCGGGCCACGCGGCCCGGTTCGCCGGGGCGTGGCCCCGGGAAACCCGGCGGCCTTCAGGAGTTCGCCGGTCCCGGAGGCTCCGTTACGTCGTCCTCGGCACGGCTCGCCCCGGCCGGGTCCTGCTCACCACGGCCCAGTTCTGCTCGCCCCAGTTCTCCAGGGCCCCGCTCTCCCGGGCACTTCCGCTGTTCCTCAGGGGTCTCGTACGGCGACACCTCGGACAGGTCGGACGGGGAGAACGCCTCCGACGAGGAGAGCGCATCCGACGAGGAGCGCGCACCCTCGGGTCCGGGCCGCTCAGCGTCCGGCTCCGGCTCTCCAACTCCCGCCGGACCGGCTTCCGTTCCTGGGCCGACTCCGGCTTCCGCTCCTACGGCAGGGGCCACTTCCTCGCCCGCGCCCGCATCCGGGCCCGCGCCTGTACCCACATCCGGGCCCGCGTCCCTGTCCTCGTCGCCACTGACGCCTTCGCCGACTTCGACTCCCCCGGCCTCCCCCACCACCGACCGCATCGACGGTTCCGGTTCTGTCCCCGTCCCTGCCTCCACCCCCGACTCCGTCCCCGACTCCCCGCCAGACTCCCCCCGCCCCCGGCCCTCCGGCGCCAGCATCCGCTCCGCCACCGCCCGGTGGAGCCCGGCCGCCGCGGGGTCGCCGAGGCGGTCCAAGAGATCGGCGAGCTGAAACTGCAGACCGGCCTGGAGGCCCGTGTCGCCGACGCCGCGCGCCCGCTCCACCGCCTCGTGACAGGTACGCAGCGCCTCGGTGCCCTCGCCCGCCGACACCTGCACCCGGGCCAGCTCGCCGAGGGCGCGGGCCTGGGCCGGAACGTCCCGTACCCGGCGGTGGCCCGCGGCCGAGGCGCGCCAGCTCCGCTGGGCCGGTGCGTACTGACCGCCGCTGGCGAGCACCGAGCCGATCCGGCCGTGCAGAACGGCGGCCTCGGCGCTCTCGTTGCGCGACTGACACTGGGCGAGGGCCCGGCCGTACCAGTCCGCGGCGCGCTGCCAGTCGCCGAGGGCCTCGTGCGCGGAGCCGATGCACTCGGTGGCACGGGCGACTGCGTGCGGATCGCGCGCGGCGCGGGCCGCGTCCAGTGCGTCGCGGTAGCGGTCGAGGGCGGCCTCGGTGCGCCCCGAGCGCGCATCGAGGTCCGCCAGACCGAGCAGGGCGGCCGCCGCTTCCGCGTGCAGGCCTCGCCGCCCGGCGACTTGGTGCAGGAGGTCGTACAGGGCGTAGAGGTCGTCGGCCGTGCTCTCGGTGCCGTGGTGCGCGGCGAGGGCCTGGAGCAGTGCGGAGGCGAGCCGCCGGGCGAGGGTGTCGAGCTGTCCGTCCGCCACCGCGCTGCGGGCGGCGGCGAGCAGCGCGGGCCTGCGTACGGTGAGCCAGCGGGCGGCCGCCTCGGTGGAGGGGAAGCGCTGCGCGCCCGGCTGTTGCGCGAGCTGTGTCCTGGCCGGTGATCCCTCGGGCTCGGCGAGAATCCGGCAGGCGTGCAGCAGTCGTACGGTCCGCTCCAGCATCCGGGCCCGGGCCAGCTGGAGTTCGGCCGCGCGGTCGTGCACGGTGCCGAGCTGTCGCAGGTGCGGCACCAGGCAGCCGGGGATCTCGTACTGCGCGAGATCGCCGGGCAGCCGGCGCAGCAGACCGGTCGCGGTGAAGTCGTCGAGTGCCTCGGCCGCGTCGGACACCGAGCACCCGATGAGCGCGGAGGCGGTCTGGGTGTCGACGGTCCCGCCGGGTGCCAGGCACAGGCTCCGCAGAGCGCGGGCGGCGGGCACCGGCAGGCTCTCGTAGACGTGGCGGAACACCCGGGCCAGCGCGGTCCGTTCGGTGACCTCGCCGTGCAGCCGCCGCGCGAGGTCGGAGACCGAGGCCTGCGGGCGTACGGCGAGCCACCCGCCCGCGAGGGTCAGTGCGGCGGGCTGTCCCGCGCACTCCTCGACCAGTGCCTCGGCGGCCCTCGGGTCGACGGTGATGCGTACGCTGCCGGTGAACCGGGACAGGAACGTGAGCGCCGCTTGGGTGTCCAGGCCGCCGAGGGCGCAGGGGCGGACGTCGGGGATGCCGGTGAGCGGGCCCCTGGCGACCGCGACGGCCAGGCAGTCCGGGGCGTCCGGCAGCAGGGCGTCGACCTGGTCGGCGCCCACGGTGTCGTCGAGCAGCAGCACCGCCCGGCGCCCGGCGAGCGCGGCGCGCAGTGCCTCGGTGAGTTCGTCCTCGTCGGCGCCGGGCGGGGCCGTCCGGCCGAGGGCGTCGAGGAGTTCGCGGGCCGCCCGCGCCACCGGGACCGCGCTGCCGTCGGCTTCGGCGAGTCGTGTGTACAGCACGCCGTCGGGGTAACCGTCCGCGACCTCGGCGGCCAGCGCGCGGGCGAGCGCGGTGCGGCCGGAGCCCGGCTTGCCCGCGATGAGCAGGACCCGGGCGCGGGGCGCCTTGCGGCCGGTGAGGGTGTCGAGTCCGGTACGGGCGATGTCGGCGTGGAGCTCCTTCAACTCCCGCGTACGGCCGAGGAATTGATCTTCCGTCACCGCGAAGTCGGACTGCGGTTCCCGCGGTGCGCCGGGCAGCTGCGGGCCCCGGATGTCCACCGCCTGATCCGTCACGGGCCACGCTCCCGTCGCACTGCGCACCTTGGGCCGACGGAATTCCGCCCGGCCATTGTCCGAGCCTAGTTCACTCTCTGCTACGGACGGTGCGGAGCGCGGCGGCCGCTTCGCTCGTTCGGATCAGCCGATGGTCACACCGTCCGGCCGGAAGATGTTCGGGCCGAGGTGTTCAGGCGGGGAAGGGCCGCGCGGACCACGGTGCTTCGGCGCGGCGCAACGACTCGACGCCGTCGCCCGCCCGGACCGCGGTGAGCGAAAGCACGCCGAGGGCAAGGCAGTTGTTCTGCAGATCGCCCGCGAGCACGGACCGTACGAGTTCGGCGAGCGGTACCCGTGCGATCTCCATGTCCGCCTCCTCCTCGGCCACTTCGAAGCGCTCGCCCTCGGCCTCGGACAGGTCACGGGCGAGGAAGATACGCACGGCCTCGTCGCAGCCGCCGGGCGTGGGGTAGACGTCGGTGAGCACCCGCCAGTCCTCCGCCTTGACGTGCGCCTCTTCGTAGAGCTCGCGCTGGGCGGCGTGCAGCGGGTTCTCGCCGGGCACGTCGAGCAGTCCGGCGGGGATCTCCCAGAGCTTGCGGCGTACGGGGTGGCGGTACTGGCGGATCACCAGGACCCGGTCGTCCTCGTCGACGGCGAGCGCGGCGACCGAGCCTGGGTGCACCTGGTAGTCGCGGCGGACCACCGAGCCGTCCGGCATGACCACGTCGTCGGTGCGCACCGAGGTCTTCTTGCCGGTGAAGGGGGTCGCGCTCGCGCTGATCTCCCACTCCTCAGCGGTGTCCTTGATCCCCATGCCGAAGTCCTCCCAGACGACCCACAACTGTCCGGCGCGATACGCGAACCGGGGTGCGCGCCCTGCGGCGCACACCCCGGCAACGTTATCCCGGTCCTGCTCAGCCCGCGGTGCCGGACGCCTCCTGGCGGCGGGCGACGGCGGCCTTCACCAGGCCCGCGAACAGCGGGTGCGGGCGGGTCGGGCGCGAGCGCAGTTCGGGGTGCGCCTGCGTGGCGACCAGATAGGGGTGCACGTCGCGCGGGTACTCGACGTACTCGACGAGCTTGCCGTCCGGGGAGGTGCCGGAGAACTGCAGGCCCGCCTTCTTCTCCAGCTCGGCCCGGTAGGCGTTGTTGACCTCGTAGCGGTGGCGGTGGCGCTCCTCGACGTACTCCTTGCCGTCGTACACCTCGCGCACGATGGAGCCCTCGGCGAGCTTGGCCGGGTACATGCCGAGCCGCATGGTGCCGCCCATGTCGCCCTCACCGGCGACGATGTCGAGTTGTTCGGCCATGGTGGAGATCACCGGGTGCGCGGTGCCGGAGTCGAACTCGGTGGAGTTGGCGTCCGGGATGTCCGCGACGTTGCGCGCGGCCTCGATGACGATGCACTGGAGGCCCAGGCACAGGCCGAGCAGCGGGATGCGGTTCTCGCGGGCGAAGCGGATCGCGCCCACCTTGCCGCCGACACCGCGGTCGCCGAAGCCGCCGGGGACACAGATCGCGTCCACGTCGCCGAGCTGTTCCTCGGCACCGGCCGCGGTCTTGCAGTCGTCCGAGGTGACCCACTTGATCTTCACCCGGGCCCGGTTGGCGAAGCCGCCCGCCCGCAGCGCCTCGGTGACCGACAGGTAGGCGTCGGGCAGGTCGATGTACTTGCCGACCAGGGCGACGGTGACCTCGTGGTCCGGCTTGTGCACCCGGTCCAGCAGGTCGTCCCAGGTCGTCCAGTCGACGTCGCGGAACGGCAGGTCGAGCTTGCGCACGACGTAGGCGTCCAGGCCCTCGGTGTGCAGCACCTTGGGGATGTCGTAGATCGACTTGGCGTCGATGGCGGCGACCACGGCGGCCTCGTCGACGTCGCACATCAGCGAGATCTTGCGCTTGATCGACGTCGGCACGTGCCGGTCGGCGCGGAGCACGATCGCATCGGGCTGAATACCGATGTTCCGCAGCGCGGCGACCGAGTGCTGGGTGGGCTTGGTCTTGAGTTCACCCGAAGGACCGATGTAAGGGAGCAGCGAGATGTGCACCACGAACACGTTGTCCCGGCCGACCTCGTGGCGGACCTGGCGGACGGTCTCCAGGAACGGCAGCGACTCGATGTCGCCGACGGTGCCGCCGACCTCGGTGATGACCACGTCAATGTCATCGGCGCCGGTGGCCAGGCGTCGAATGCGGTGCTTGATCTCGTTGGTGATGTGCGGGATGACCTGCACGGTGTCGCCGAGGTACTCGCCGCGGCGCTCCTTGGCGATGACCGTGTTGTAGACCTGGCCGGTGGTGACGTTCGCGCTGCCGTCGAGGTCGACGTCGAGGAAGCGCTCGTAGTGACCGATGTCCAGGTCGGTCTCGGCGCCGTCGTTGGTGACGAACACCTCACCGTGCTGGAAGGGGTTCATCGTGCCCGGGTCGACGTTCAGATACGGGTCGAGCTTCTGCATGGTGACCTTGAGGCCACGGGCTTTCAGCAACGCACCCAGGCTGGAGGCCGTGAGCCCCTTGCCGAGGGAGGAGGCGACACCCCCGGTGACGAAGATGTGCTTGGTCGTCGAGTTCGAGGATCGGGGCGGCATGGCCAAGAGGGGGCTCCCGTGGTCGCGGTCTGGAGTGCGGCGCGGGCCCGGCTTTCAGGCGCTCGACAGCGTGCTCTGATCACTTGGGGCGGTGCCGCTGCGGTCGGGGGCCTCGCCCACCGGTCCACGGGCTACCAGGGTAACAGCGACCGGGAGGGTCTGCTTCCGGCCACGCTCCGCGCACGCAATGCCGCGCAAGTCACCCACCGGCCGCCCGTTCGGCGCACCCAGGTTGCCGAAGACGGTGCACGGAACCTTCAAGTCGGACGTATCCTGCTCGGACCACTCGCCGACGAGCACGGGACCCGGGCACGTGGCGCGCCCTGAACCGGGTGTCCGAGTGACGCGGGGAACGCCGCTGCCACGAGCCGCGTCTTTCTCCCAAAGAGCTCATGAGCTGGCGATTCACACAGAATCCTTGACCCGCACTGCAAGGCCCCCGAGCGGGCACCGTGGCCGTTTTGACTGGAGATGTACGTGGCCGGGCGCATCGAGGACTACGCACTTATCGGAGACATGCAGACCGCCGCGCTGGTCTGCCGGGACGGCACGGTCGACTGGCTGTGCCTGCCCCGCTTCGACTCGCACGCGGTCTTTGCGGGACTGCTGGGCACCGAGGAGCACGGCTTCTGGAGACTGGGACCGGCGCCTGCGCACGGCTCGGATCCGGCCGCTGCCACACGGCGCAGCTACCGCGGCGACTCCCTGATCCTGGAATCGGAGTGGGACACTCCGCGGGGCACGGTCAGAGTGACCGATTTCATGCCTCCGCGCGACGGAGCACCGCAGCTGGTGCGCATCGTCGAGGGCGTCACCGGCCGGGTGCCGATGCGCTCCGCGCTGCGGATGCGTTTCTCGTACGGCCGGATCGTGCCGTGGGTGCACAAGGTCGACGGCCGTACGGTCGCCGTCGCGGGCCCCGACTCGGTGTGGCTGGACACCGGTGTGGACACGTACGGCGAGGACCTCACCACGTACGCGGACTTCACCGTCTCGCCCGGGGAACGGATCGCCTTCACGATCTCCTGGCAGCCCTCGCACCACGAGCCGCCGCCGCTGCCGGAGCCGGAGCAGTCGCTCGACGCGACCTTGGACTTCTGGCGCGAGTGGACCGACCAGTGCACGTACCACGGGCCCTATCGGGAGGCCGTGATCCGCTCGCTGGTGACCCTGAAGGCGCTGACCTACGCGCCGACCGGCGGCATCGTCGCCGCCCCCACCACCTCGCTGCCCGAGGAGATCGGCGGGCTGCGCAACTGGGACTACCGCTACACCTGGCTGCGCGACGCCGCCATCACGCTCTCCTCGCTGCTGCGCACCGGCTACCGGGACGAGGCGAGCGCCTGGCGCGAGTGGCTGCTGCGTGCGGTGGCGGGCGACCCGGAGAACCTGCAGATCATGTACGGGATCGCCGGTGAGCGTGAGCTCGGCGAGGCGGAACTGGACTGGCTGCCCGGCTACGAGAATTCGACCCCGGTCCGGGTCGGCAACGGCGCCGCGCACCAGCTCCAACTGGACGTCTACGGCGAGGTCACCGAGGCGCTGCACCTGGCGCACATGACGGGCCTGGCCCGCAACGACCACGCCTCGCTGCTCCAGATCAGGCTGATCCGGCACCTGGAGGACCACTGGAACGAGCCGGACGAGGGCATCTGGGAGGTGCGCGGCCCGCGCCGCCACTTCGTGCACTCCAAGGTGATGGCCTGGGTCGCGGTCGACCGCACCATCAAGCTCATCGAGTCCGGGGACGCGGAGGGACCGCTGGAGAAGTGGCGCGAACTGCGCGACGAGATCCACCGTGACGTCTGCGAGAAGGGCTACGACCCGGAGCGCAACACCTTCACCCAGTCCTACGGTTCGCGGGAACTGGACGCCTCGCTGCTGCTCATCCCGCAGATGGGCTTCCTGCCGCCCGACGACAAGCGGGTCATCGGCACCATCGAGGCGATCCAGCGGGAGCTGTCCACCCCGGACGGGTTCATCATGCGCTACCCGACCTCCGGCGAGGAGGAGGGTGTGGACGGTCTGTCCGGCGACGAAGGCGCCTTCCTGGCCTGCTCGTTCTGGATGGCCGACGACCTCGCGATGATCGGCCGGGTCGACGAGGCCCGCAAGCTGTTCGAGCGGCTGCTCGCCCTGCGCAACGACCTCGGGCTGCTCGCCGAGGAGTGGGACCCGGTGCTCCAGCGCCAAGTGGGCAACTTCCCGCAGGCGTTCAGCCATGTCCCCCTGATCGACACGGCGCTGCGGCTCACGGCGTCGGGGGCGTACGGCGGCTAGCCGAGGCCTGCGCCCGCACGGACAGAACCGGACAGAACCGGTCCCGGCTCCCGTACAACTCGCGTACGGGAGCCGGGACTTGTCGGTTCAGGAAGCGGCGTCGAACTCCCTGGCCACCTGCGGAACGGCCTCGAGGACCGTCCCGTAGTGGTCGAGCGTGCCCATGTCGGTGAGCTTCTGGTCGGCGCCGCGGGCCGTCAACTGGCCTTGGCAGTGCAGGGAGTTGGCGTACGGGACGTCCTTGTCGCCCGGTGCGTGGAACAGGTGCACCGGGACGTCGGGCCGCCAGTCACAGGTGTTGTCCATCTCCGTGAGCTTTTCCCGCAGCTCCCCGGTGGGGGTGCGGATCTTTCGCAGAAAGTCCTCGGTGAACAGGTCCTTGGAGGTCTTTGGCAGTGCGGCCGCGATCTGCGGCGCCTTGTGGTTGCCGTCGAAGAGGGTCTCGATCTCCTTGCCGTACGGGGCACGGAAGGCCTCGTCGGGTTTCTCGTAGAGGCCGTACAGCCTGTTCCACGCGGTGCTGAAGTAGGCCAGGTAGAGCGACGAACGGGCGACCTTGTCGTCGGCCGCGGCGGCCTCGAAGCCACTGAGGTCGAACGGTCCGGCGATCGGGGCCAGGGCGGCCGGCCGGAAGTACGGGTCGACGCCGTCGTGCAGGGCGCGGCCGACCAGCATCGTGGCGGGCCCGCCCTGCGAGAAGCCGCTGATGAACACGCGCCGGCCGACGTCGCGGCCGTCTCGCCGGGCGAACTCCCGGGCGGCGCGCAGGGCGTCGACCGAGGCGGTCACGGTCGCCTTCGGGTGGCCGTAGGGGTGGATTCCGGGGCCCTTGCCCAGGCCCAGGTAGTCCGGGGCGGACACCGCGCGGCCGGTCGAGGCGAACAGCAGGGCGGCGGCCCGGTCGGCGGACTCGTCGTTCACCGAGGCGACTTCGCCCCGGTACACCTCGGTGCCGTGCAGCCAGGACACGGCCCGCAGTTCGCGTGCGTCGTTCTTGGGCAGTACGACGAGTTGGCTGGCCGTGGTGGGTTCGCCGTCGGTGCCGACGGTGCGGTACACGATCCGGTGAGCGCGGACGCCGTGGCGGACCTGCGCCGGGTCCATGCCGGTCCCGGTCAGCAGGGCGGCGACCTGTTCGGCGTCCAGGTCCGCGACGGGCGTCGCCGAGACGATCTCGCCGCGCTCCCCGGACTTCCCTTCACCCGGCGGCTGGTGGGTGGCCGAAGGGCCTGGCGGTTTGTCGCGCGTTTCGTTGTGCGTTTGGTTGTGCGTTTCGTTGTGCTGTTCGTTGCTCCCTTCGTCGCCGCAGCCGGTCGCGAGGAGCGCGGTGAGGGCGCAGGTCAGGGCGAGGGCGGCGGTCGCGGATGCGCGTACGGCGGTCTTCGGACGGCGTGTTGAACGCTGGTGAATGATCATGGTGCGACTCTGCCGTTCCAGGCGCCTTCGGCACACTGGGGCAGCCGCCCGAGTCGACAGGGGGTTGGCCCTACCTCCGGGCCGGTCGCGGAGGTTCCGCTTGGCCGGTCAACTCGTCGTAGACACTGAGTACTTGGGCGACCATGTCGTCCTCGGTGGGCCAACTCCGGGTCTGCGTACGTGCGGTGAGCCTGAGGGCTGCGCGGCGGCGCGGCTCACAGAGCAGGGCGGTGACCGCGGCCGCCAGCGCGCCCGGGTCGTCCGGAGGCACCAACTCCGCTGCCGCGCCGACCAGTTCACTCATCCCCGGGGAGGCCGCGACCACCAGCGGCACCTGGGCGAGCAGTGCTTCCCGGGCGAGGACCGAGGGCACCTCGCGGCTGTGCGGTACGAGGACGACGTCCGCCGCGGCGAGCAGCTCCCGGACATCCGTGCGGCGACCGAGCAGCCGTACCGGCAGGTCCTCGCGCGCGATACGCCGCTGGAGCGCGGCCCACAGCGGGCCCTCCCCCGCGACGAGGAGCAGTGGCTGCGGCGCCAGGGGGCGCCAGAGTCCGGCCGCGTCGAGGAGCGTGTCGTGCCCTCGGCCCGCCTGGAGGGCGGCCACGGTCAGGAGCAACGGGCGGCCCACGGCGCCCAGTTCGGCCCGGGTCTTCTCGGCGTCGGTGCGCTGCTCGGCCTCGGTGCGCTGCCGCGCGAGGGACGGCTCGGCGGGTTCCGGGACGTGCGGGTCGGCGGGCTCGGCGCCGGGGAAGGCCGCGAGCGAACCGAGGCGTGCGTCGCGCGCGCCCCGGGCGCGGGCCCGGTCCACGAGTTCCGGCGAGGTGGCCAGGACGACCGAGGCCGCACGGGCGACCCTGCGCTCCATGAGCTGCTGGAGCCGGGCCCTGGCGCCGCTCGACGGAGCCCCGGCGTGCCAGGTGACCACCATCGGCACGGTGCGCGCGCCGAGCGCGAGCCGGGCCCTGGCCGCCGCGTGCAGTCCGTGCGCGTGCACCAGGTCGGCCGTGGCACAGGCCTGCCGCAGCGCGGCGAGCGCCGCCGGGTCGCCACGCCGGGGCACCGGCACATGCCGCGCCCCCAAGTCACCGAAGCGGTGCAGGAGTTCGGCCTCGCGCGGCGCGCACACCGTGACGCTCACCCCGCGCGCCACCAGACCGCCCACCAGCGCACGCACCTGCGCCCCACTGCCCGCGCTGCGACCGCCGAGCACCTGCACGGTGTGCAACGGCGCGGTGCCGCGCGGCGCGACGGTGCTCACTGGGCGCTGTTCCTCGTTTCGTGGGCCGCCCGGCCCGGGGACGGGACCGACGGCAGGCGCTGGTACGACAGATACGACGGGTACGACAGATGCGACGGATATGACACGGACAACGCGTACGACTCCTACGACCCGTACGACACGGCAGGACCGGCCGGGGACGGCATTTGGGCCCGTGGGCACAGAATGCCAGGCCCAGGCGGTCACCGGGGCGTCATGGCGGAGTCGCGACCGCGTCCCCGGGGTGAGCGCAGGGTGTCGCTCCACCTGAAAGGGGGAAGCGGGAACGGACGTTGACGGACGGCGGCGCGGTGCTGCGGCGGAGCCGGAGCTCCCCGCGCCGGGACAGCTCGTCAGGCGTCGGACCGCGCCGCGGCGAGCAGTTCCTCCGCGTGGGCACGGGCCGTTTCGGAGTCCTCCTGGCCGGCCAGCATGCGCGAGAGTTCGCGTACGCGCTCCTCGCCGTCGAGGACCTTCACCCCGGACCGGGTCACCGAACCGTCGTTGGTCTTCTCGACCAGCAACTGCCGGTCGGCGAAGGCGGCGACCTGGGGAAGGTGGGTGACCACGACGACCTGCGCGGACTTGGCGAGGCGGGCGAGCCGCCTGCCGATCTCGACCGCCGCCTTGCCGCCGACGCCCGCGTCCACCTCGTCGAAGAGATAGGTGGGTACCGGGTCGGTGCCCGCGAACACCACCTCGACGGCGAGCATCACCCGGGACAGCTCACCGCCCGAGGCGCCCTTGGCGATCGGCCGGGGCGGCGCGCCGGGGTGCGGGGCGAGCAGCAGCTCGACCTCGTCGACCCCGCTCGGGCCGTAGGCGACCGTCCTGCCGTCGACCTCCACGCCGTCCGGTGCCTCGGTCTGGCGGAGCTCGAAGGAGACCCTGGCGTGCGGCATGGCCAGGGAGGCGAGTTCCTCGGTGACGGCCGCCGCGAAGCGTTCCGCGGCCGCCCGGCGCACCTGGGTCAACTCCTGTGCCAGGGCGCCGAGTTCGCCGTGCAGTGCGTCGCGTTCGGCGGCGAGTTCGCCGATCCGGTCGTCGTCCGAGTCGAGTTCGCCCAGGCGGGCCGCGCTCTGCTCGGCCCAGGTGAGGACGGCCGTGATGTCCTCGCCGTACTTGCGGGTCAACTGGCCGAGCGCGGCCCGGCGTTCCTCCACCGCCGCGAGCCGCAGCGGGTCGGCGTCCAAGTCGTCGGCGTATCCGGCGAGTTCACCGGCCACGTCCCCGAGCAGGATGCCGATCTCGCCGATGCGGTCGGCCAGGTCGGCGAGCGAGGGGTCGTGCGAGCGGACCGCCTCGACGGCCCGGTGGGCGCCCGCGACCAGCGTGTTGGCGTCGACGCCCTCGGGGTCCTCGGGGTTGCCCGCCAGCGCCGCGTGGGCGGCGGTGGCGGCGGAGGCGAGTGCCTCGGCGTGGCCGAGCCGCTCGGCCTCGGCGGCCAGTTCGGTGTCCTCGCCGGGGCGTGGCTCGACGGCGGCGATCTCCTCCAGGCCGAACCGCAGATGGTCGGCCTCCTGCGCGCGCTCGCGGGCCCGGGTGGTGATCTCGTCGAGTTCCCCGGTGACGGTGCGCAGCCGGCGGTAGGCCGCCGTGTACTTGGCGAGCGGCCCGGTCACCGCGTCGCCCGCGTACCGGTCGAGCGCCTGCCGCTGGCGGGAGAGCTTCAACAGGCCCTGCTGGTCGGTCTGGCCGTGCACGGCCACGAGTTCGTCGGCGAGTTCGCCGAGTACGCCGACGGGCACCGAGCGCCCGCCGAGATGGGCGCGGGAGCGGCCCTCGGCGGAGACGGTTCTGCTGATCAGCAGCGAGCCGTCGTCGAGTTCGGCACCGGCCTCCTCGGCACGCACCGCGGCCGCCGCGCCCTCGGGCACGGTGATCCGGCCCTCGACCACGGCCGACTTCGCGCCGATCCGCACCAGGGCGGGGTCGGCGCGGCCGCCGAGGAGCAGCCCAAGGCTGGTCACGACCATCGTCTTGCCCGCCCCGGTCTCACCGGTGACGGCGGTGAATCCGGGCGACAATTCGACGACCGCGTCGTCGATGACTCCGAGCGACCGTATCCGCATCTCCTCCAACACGGACACGACCTTACGAGGTCCGGCGCCCGCTGTGCGACGGGCCCCGGGCTACGGGTACGAAGACGCAGGTGACGGCCGTGCGCACGGGAGGGGGGTCACCCGCCTGAGTGGGCGGGTCCCGACCGGGCGGCGGCGAGCGCCTCGTCCCGGCGACGTACCTCCGTGCCGTCTACTGCGGCGCCCCGCGCCAGCCCGACACCGGCAGCGCGAACTTGGCGACGAGCCGGTCGGTGAACGAGGCGTGGTGCAACCGTGCGAGGCGTACCGGGACGGCGCCCCGGCGTACCTCCACCCGCGCCCCGGCGGGCAGTTCGACGGTACGGCGCCCGTCGCACCACAGCACGCCGTGCGGGGTGTGCGGCTGGACCTCCACGGCGAGCACCGAATCGGGCGAGGTGACCAGGGGCTTGGCGAACAGGGCGTGCGCGCTGATCGGGACCATCAGGAGGGCCTCGACCTCCGGCCAGACCACGGGTCCGCCCGCGGAGAAGGCGTACGCGGTCGAACCGGTGGGCGTCGCGCAGACGATTCCGTCGCAGCCGAAGCCGGACACCGGCCGCCCGTCGATCTCCAGGACGACTTCGAGTATCCGCTCGGGCGAGACCTTCTGCACCGCGGCCTCGTTCAGCGCCCAGTCCCGGTGGACCACATCGCCGTTGCTGTGCACGACGATGTCGACGGTCATCCGCTCCTCCACCTCGTAGGCGCGGCTGACCACCCGGTCGACCACCTTGTCGAGGTCGTCGCGTTCGGCCTCGGCGAGGAAGCCGACCCGGCCGAGGTTCACCCCGAGCATCGGCACCCCGGAGGCGCGGGCGAATTCGGCGCCGCGCAGCAGGGTGCCGTCGCCGCCGAGAACGATGAGCAGTTCACAGCCGTCCAGGGCCCCGGGGGTCGCCTCGGCGACGAGTTCGACACTGGCCGGCAGCGGCAGATCGCACGCCTCCGACTCCAGTACGCGCACGCCGAGCCCGGAACGCAGCAGTCCCTGGACCACGAGTTCGGCGCTGCGGACGGCCGCCCGCCGTCCGGTGTGGGCGAGCAGGAATACGGTACGAGCTCGGTTCTCGGTCAACGTGGCCCCTCCGCGACGGCACGGTCAACGTCTGCCGGGTCCAGCTCGGGAGCACCGGCGCACAGCCACAAAAAGTACTCGACGTTGCCGGAGGGACCGGGCAGCGGGCTGGCCGTCACGCCTCGCACTCCGAGCCCAAGTGCCCAGGCCTGCTGGGCGACTTGGCGTACCGCCTCGGCCCGCAGCTCGGGACTGCGTACGACACCGCCGCTGCCCAGCCGCTCCCGGCCCACCTCGAACTGCGGCTTCACCATCAGCACCAGATCGGCGTCCGGGGCGACGCAGCGCACCAGGGCGGGCAGCACCAGACCGAGCGGGATGAAGGAGAGGTCGCCGACGACCAGGTCCACCGGGACCGCGCCGATGTCCGCCAGCGTGAGCTCGCGCACGTTCGTACGGTCCTTGACCGTCACCCGGTCGTCGCTCTGCAGGGACCAGGCGAGCTGTCCGTAGCCGACGTCCACCGCGACCACATGGGCCGCCCCCGCGCGCAGCAGAACGTCCGTGAAGCCGCCCGTGGACGCGCCCGCGTCGAGCGCGCGCCGCCCGGGGACGACGAGCCCGCGGGGGACGAAGGCCGCGAGGGCGCCCGCGAGTTTGTGCCCGCCGCGCGAGACGTACTCCGGGTCGTCGTCGTCCTTGGTGACCACGATCGCGGCGCTGGTCTCCACCTGGGTGGCCGACTTGCTCGCGGTGGTGCCGCCGACGGTGACCCGTCCCGCGGCGATCAGCTGGGCGGCGTGCTCGCGTGAGCGGGCGAGCTTCCGGCGGACCAGCTCGGCGTCGAGGCGGCGGCGTGCCACTCCTGCCACGTTCGGTTCAGCTCCTGTGTCCGTGCCCGGGTTGCCCCGGCCTGGCGTGTCCCGGATTCCGGCTGTCAGCGGCCGTGTCCGTGCGGCGGGGGTCCCGGTGCGGGCGGCCCCGGCCTGCTGTCGAGGGCGGTCAGGGTGTCCCGCAGTCCGCGGTGCACATCCTCGTACACCGCCAGATGGTCGTCGGTGCCGAGGTGGTCCGCGTCGCCCAGCCGGGCGAGGTGCGTATCGACCTCGGCGTTCCCCGTCTGCTGCCGTTCCACGTCGAGCGGCGCGGGGGCCGATGGATCGTACTCCGGCTCGGCGGGGAGCTGCGGCTCGGCCCCGGTCGGGGAATCGGATTCGGCCGGTGACTCGGATCTGGCCGGTGACTCGTGACCGGCCGCCTCGGGACCCGGGCCCGCCGCCGTGTCCGTGTCCGTACCCATGCCCGTGCCGGAGTGCACCTCCGCGTCCGAGCCCGGGTGCGCCGACGCGTCCGCGGCTACGTGCCCGCCCGCGTGCGCGCCGGGGAGCGTGCCTGTCTCCGGCCGGTCCGGGCTCGCCATGGTGTCGCTCATGCCCAGACGCTACCGCGCGGGGCTGCGGTAGCGTCGAGCGCGATGGCCACGATCGAGGAGTGCCGGGCCGCGCTGGAGCGGCTCTCGGACAGCATGGCCGCGGCCAAGGGCGCCGCGGGCCGGGCCGCCGCGCTGGACCGCTCGCTGAGCTGCCACCTCACCGACCTCGACATGAGCCTGCTCGGCCGTCTGCGGGCGCGCCGCGTCGACGTGGCCGAAACCGTGCCGGGGCCGCCGCCCCGAAAGGCGCAGATCCGCCTCGCCACGACCAGCGACGACCTGGTCGCCATGATCGACGGCGAACTCCACTTCGCCAAGGCCTGGGCCTCGGGCCGGGTGAAGGTGGAGGCGCCCCTACGGGACCTGCTGCGCCTGCGGGGGCTGCTGTGAACGGCCCCCTTGGAGCGCCGTGTTGAACGCCGGTTCCACGCGCTACTCGCTACCCGCTGCCCTCCCCGGTGACCGCTGCCCCGCCGACCGTCAGACGCCCTTGCCCACCGCCGCCGTACGCGCCGCGCGCGCCGCGGGCACGACCAGCGGGGTCCCGGTCTCCGGATCCTCGATGACCTGGCACCGCAGGCCGAACACCTCCTCGACGAGCTGTGCGGTGACGATGTCGCCGGGCGCGCCCTCCGCGACGACCCGGCCCTCCCGCAGCGCGATCAGATGGGTGGCGTAACGGGCTGCGTGATTGAGGTCGTGGAGTACGGCCACGAGGGTCCGGCCCTGCTCCTCGTGCAGTTCGGCGCACAGGTCCAGGACGTCGATCTGGTGCTGGATGTCGAGATAGGTGGTGGGCTCGTCGAGCAGCAGCAGGGGCGTCTGCTGGGCGAGCGCCATGGCGATCCACACCCGCTGGCGCTGCCCGCCGGAGAGCTCGTCCACCTGCCGCCGGGCGATCGCCTCGACACCGGTGGCGGCCATCGACTCGCGGACGACCTGCTCGTCCTGGCGGGACCACTGGCGCAGCAGCCCCTGGTGCGGATACCGGCCGCGGGCGACCAGATCGCCGACGGTGATGCCGTCCGGGGCGATGGAGGACTGCGGCAGCAGACCGAGGGTGCGCGCGGCCTGCTTGGCCGGTACGGACTGGATGACCTGCCCGTCCAGGAGGACCCGCCCCCGGCTCGGCTTGAGCATCCGGGCCAGCGCGCGCAGCAGGGTCGACTTGCCGCAGGCGTTGGGTCCCACGATGACGGTGAAGGAGTTGTCGGGGATCTGCACCGAGAGCCGCTCGGCGATGACGCGCTGGTCGTAGCCGAGGGTCACGTCGTCGGCGATCAGCCGGTTCACTGCGGCACGCTCCTGTTCGGGGTCGGGTTCGGGGTCGGGTTCGGGGTTGGGGTCGGGGGGTGTTCGGGACGTAGGGGGCGGTGACGGTGAGCGGCGTACGGGAGGGTCGGCCGAACCCTTGACGGCCGCCCCTCCCCCGTACGGCCGTTCATATCCGCCCCGTCCGGCGCTCGGTGACGAGCAGCCAGATCAGATACGCGCCGCCGAGGACCCCGGTGAGCACGCCGACCGGCAACTGGTCGGCGCCGAAGACCCGTTGGGACGTCAGGTCGGCGCCGACGAGCAGGGCGGCGCCCATGACGGTGGCGGGGCCGAGGTTGGGTCCGGGCGCCCGGGTGAGCCGCTTGGCGAGCTGGGGCGCGGTGAGGGCGACGAAGCCGACCGGACCGGCCGCGGCGGTCGCACCGGCGGTGAGCACGACCGCGGCGAGCATCAGCAGCATGCGGGTGCGTTCGACACGTATCCCGAGCGCCCCGGCGCAGTCGTCGCCCATTTCGAGCATCCGCAGCGCGCGGCCCCCGCCGAGTGCCAGGGGTACGAGCACCGCGCACAGCGCGCACAGCGGCCAGACCTGGTCCCAGCCGCGGCCGGAGAGCGAACCGGTCATCCAGACCAGGGCGCGGGCGGCGTCCACCAGGTCGGCCTTGGTGAGCAGATAGCCGTTGACGGCGGTGACCATGGCGCAGACGCCGATGCCGACCAGGACCAGACGGTAGCCGTGGACCCCGCGCTTCCAGGCGAGTACGTAGATGGCGAGGCCGGTGACCAGTCCGCCGACGAGCGCGCCGCCCGCGACCTGGAGGGAGGTGCCGCCGAACAGCACGATGACGACGAGCGCGCCCGCCGTGGAGCCCTGGCCTAGACCGAGGATGTCGGGGCTGCCCAGCGGATTGCGGGACAGGGACTGGAAGATGGCGCCGCCGAGGCCGAGCGCGGACCCGACCAGGAGGGCGACCAGGACCCGCGGCAGCCGCAGGTCGTTGACGACGAACTCCTGGCCGGTGCTGCCGTTGCCGAGCAGGGTACGGATCACGTCGGCGAAGCCGATGGGGTAGTCGCCGGTGCCGATGAGGACGACGCTCACCGTGAGCGCGGCGGCGAGCAGACCGGTGACGACCACCGTGCTGCGTATGTCGAGCCTCAGCGAGTAACCGGCGCGGGTGCGGATCGACTTCACAGCTGCGCCATCCTCTGCCGCCGTACGAGCAGGACGAAGACCGGTCCGCCGATCACCGCGGTGACGATGCCGACCTGGAGTTCCGCGGGCCGCGCGATCACCCGGCCGAGCACGTCGGCGCCGAGCAGCAGCACCGGCGAGAGCACCGCCGAGTACGGCAGGATCCAGCGCATGTCCGGGCCGGTCAGGCCGCGTACGACATGCGGGATCATCAGGCCGACGAAGGCGATGGGGCCGCAGGCGGCGGTGGCCGCACCGCACAGCAGGGTGGCCGCGACCATGGCCAGGGCGCGGGTGCGGCCGAGCCGGGTGCCGAGCGCCTTCGCGGTGTCGTCGCCCAGGGCGAGGGCGTTGAGCGGGCGGGCCAGGGCGAGGGCGAGCAGGGTGCCGAGCGCGAGGAAGGGCAGGACCTGGGTCAGGGTCTCGTCATTGGCGTACGAGAGCGAACCGACCGTCCAGAAGCGCATTTTGCCCAGTGCGGCATCGTCGACGATCATCACGGCCTGGAGATAGCCGGACAGGGCCGCGGTCAGCGCGGTGCCCGCCAGGGCGAGCCGGACCGGTGTCGCGCTGCGGCTGCCGCCGAGGGCGTAGACGAGGACCCCGACCGCCGCGGCTCCCGCGAAGGCGAACCAGACGTAGCCGCGCAGCGAGGTGACGCCGAGGAAGGTGATGGCGGTGACCACCGCGGCCGAGGCTCCGGCGTTGATGCCGAGCAGTCCGGGGTCGGCGAGCGGATTGCGGGTCAGCGCCTGGAGCACGGCTCCGGCGAGTCCCAGCGCCGCTCCGGCGAGCAGCCCGAGCGCGGTGCGCGAGAGCCGCTCACCGACCACGACGTCGCTGAAGGTGCCCGAATCCTGGAAGAGGCCGTGCCAGACCTGGTCGAGCGAGAGCGGTTTGGCGCCGACGGCGACACTCGTGAGCGCGAGAACGGCCAGTACCGCGACGGCCGCGAGCAGACCGGCGCCGCGTATCGCGCCTCGGGCGCGGGGCACGACGGGGCTCGCCGTGCGCTGTTCGGGAGGACCTTCAACCAACACAAGGTTAGGTTAGCCTACCCTGCTTTACGGGGGGGGGTGGGTGGTCGGCCGCAGTCACCTCAGCAGTAACGGCAGCCGCCTGGGGATTCGGTCCCACCGGCGGGTGGGACCGGCCTCGCACCCACCGGCCGCCCCGCCCTCACCCCCTCAAAGCCCCAGCCGCGCCAGCGCCTTGCCCGCGTCCCCGCGCCACGCGTCCTCACCCCCGGCGCTCCAGGCCGCCGCGCACAGCGCCCGCAACCCGTCCAACGGCGCACCCTCCCCCGCCAGTTCGAGCCCGTCGGAGGAAGTGCTCGCGGTCCAGCCACCACAGGTGAACCGGCCCTCGCCGCCGCCGACTTCGGGCTGCGGCCCGAGCAGGCCGCGCAGATCGGCGTCGACGTACGTGGGCCGGTGCGCGGGCACCGCCGCGAGGAGCTGTGCGGCGTCGGTCACGCCGGTGAGGACGAGCAGGGAGTCGACGCCGCCGTTGAACGCGCCCTCGATGTCGGTGTCCAGACGGTCCCCGATCACCAGCGGCCGCCGTGCGCCGGTGCGCAGCACGGTCTCCCGGTGCATCGGCGGCAACGGCTTTCCCGCCACCTCGGGTTCGGCCCCGGTGGCGATCCGTACCACCTCGACCGCAGCCCCGTTGCCCGGGCCGATACCGCGTGCGCCGGGGATGGTCAGATCGGTGTTCGAGGCGAACCACGGCACCCCGCGCGCCACCGCGTACGAGGCCTCCGCGAAGCGGGACCAGGGCAGTTCGGGCCCGCCGTATCCCTGCACCACCGCGGCGGGATCGTCGTCCGCGGAGTCGACCGGAACGAGCCCGCGCTCGCGCAGCGCCACCCGCAGCCCCTCGCCGCCGATGACCAGCACCCGCGAACCGGCCGGAATCCGCTCGGCGATGAGCCGGGCCACCGCCTGCGCCGAGGTGATCACGTCCTCCGCGCCGGCGGGGACGCCGAGTTCGGTGAGGTGCCGGGCCACCGCGTCGGGAGTGCGCAGCGCGTTGTTCGTGACGTACGCCAGGTGCATGCCGTGCGCGCGGGCCTCGGCCAGCGACCCCACCGCGTGCGCGATGGCGGCACCGCCCGCGTACACCACACCGTCCAGGTCGAGCAGGGCCGTGTCGTACGCCCTGTCGAGGGGCTCGGCGCTGCCTGCGGGCCGCGTCCTGACAGGGTGGTTCATGGTGTTCTCGTTCCTCTCGACGTCGCTCACCCGCTCATCTTCCCCGCCGTGAACGCACATACGATGCACGGATGACGAACGCAAGTCCGCCAGCCACTCCGCACCCCCGTGGTCTCGAACTCACCCCGTTCCGAGGCCTCCGCTACGACCCCGACCGGGTCAGCTCCCTCTCCGCGGTGACCTCGCCCCCGTACGACGTGGTGGTACGTCCCGACGGTCTGCACCATCTCGAATCGGCCGACCCGTACAACATCGTCCGTCTCATCCTGCCGCAGGCCGCCGACCCCTCGGCGCGCGGCGAGCAGGCCGCCGGGACGCTCAACCGCTGGCTCGCGGAGGGCATCCTGGCCGCCGACGAGACGCCGGGCTTGTACGTCTACGAACAGCGCACCGGAAGTCTCCTCCAGCGCGGAGTGATCGGCGCGCTGCGGCTCTCGCGCCCCGAGGAGGGCGTGGTCCTGCCGCACGAGGACGTCATGGACGCGGTCGTCGCCGACCGTGCCGCGCTGATGGGCGCCACGGCCGCGAACCTCGAACCGCTGCTGCTCTCCTACCGCAGCGACGGCGCCGCCTCCGCGACCGCCGAGGTCATCGAGCGCACCGTGACCCGCGAGCCGGTACTTCGGACCACCACCGAGGACGGCGTTCGCCACTCGCTCTGGCCGGTGACCGAGACCGCCGAACTCACCGCCGTCCAGGCCGATCTCGCCCGTCACCAGGCACTGATCGCCGACGGCCACCACCGCTGGGCGACCTATCTGCGGCTGCGCGAGGAACGCCGGGGCCCCAGCCCCTGGGACTTCGGCCTCGTCCTGCTCGTGGACACCGCCCGCTACCCCCTTCAGGTACGCGCCATCCACCGGCTGCTGCACCAACTACCCCTGTCGCAGGCGCTGTCCGCGCTCGACGGCGCGTTCCGGGTCCGCACCCTCGGCCGGGACCTGGCGGCGGCACAGCGCGCCCTCGCCGAGGCCGTGACCGAGGGCAACGCCTTCGTCCTGACCGGCGACGGCACCTTCCACCTCGTCGACCGGCCCGACCCGGCGCTCCTCGCGGACACCGTCCCGACCGGCTTCCCCGAGGCCTGGCGCACCCTCGACGCGACGGTCCTGCACTCGACCCTGCTCGACCACGTCTGGCGCATCCCCGACACCCCCGAACGCATCGGCTACATCCACGACCCCGTCGCCACCGTCGCCAAGGCCGAACACGACGGCAGTACGGCGGTCCTGATGCACCCCGTCGACGAGGACGTCGTACGCGAGCTCGCCCAGCAGGGCGTCACCATGCCCCGCAAGTCCACCTCGTTCGGACCGAAACCGGCGACTGGGCTGGTGTTGCGGAGCCTTGGGGTGTGAGGGAGAGGCTGATGACCGCGCCCTGCGGGTGAGTTGTACGGGAGGGGCCGCCGGGGTCGACAACTGTGCTTGTAGGGCTGGGCATTTGTCGATCAGGGGACTTGTCGGGTACGGGACCCTTCCCGCAAAGCACCTTTCCGGCACGGCACTGGCCCGGCACGGCACTTGTCGATCAGGGTATTTGTCGGTGGCGGACGTCGCCGCTGAGGGAACTCGCCGGAACGAATCTCGCCCGGAGGCATTGAGCCTCCGGGCGAGATTCGTTCCGGGCGCGGGCTGAGGGGGAAGCCGGGTGACGGGCCTTCCCCTCAGCCGTGGGTGAGTCAGTCCTGCGGGTCGGTGCCGCGGTCGGCGGCTTCGGGGGCCTGGCCGTTGTCGGCCTCCTCCGCCTCCGCTTCCGCGTCGTCCTTGTCCTCGTCCTCGTCCTCGTCCGTCGTGACGGTCTCGGCAGCCTCAGCGGTGGCTTCGTCTGTCGCGGGAGCTTCGTCGGTCACGGTGACTTCGTCGGCCACGTGCGCCGCCTCATCGGTGACTGCCGCCTCGTCGTCGGCCGCCGTCTCATCGTCGGCCGCTGCCTCGTCGACGGGCGCCGCGTCATGCGGCCCTGCGGCCTCGTCCCTCGTCGCCGTCCCGCCGGACCCCGCCTCGTCCTCGTCCATGGCGTCCATGAACTCGATCCCGTCCAGCTCGGCGAGCCGGTCGGAGGCGTCGGTGGTGCCGTCCTTGTCGGACTCCACCGCCTTCGCGAACCACTCGCGTGCCTCGCTCTCGCGGCCCGCCTCCAACAGGACGTCCGCGTAGGCGTACCGCAGCCGTGCGGTCCAGGGCTGTACGGACGACGACGCCAGCTCGGGACTCTGCAGCGTGACGATGGCCGCGTCCAGCTGGTCCATGTCCCGTCGCGCACCCGCCGCGACGAGCCGCATCTCGACCTGGCCCGCCTTGTCGAGCTTGTGCACCTCCGGCGCACCGGCCATGTCGAGCGCCTTCTCCGGTCGACCGAGCCCACGCTCGCAGTCCGCCATCACGGGCCACAGATCGGTGTTGCCGGTCATCCGGCGCGCCGCCCTGAACTCCGCCAGCGCCTCGCTGTACTTCTGATTCGCGTACGCCGCGAACCCGGCCGCCTCACGTACGGCGGCGACTCGCGAGGCCAGCCGCAGCGCGACCCGCGAATAGCCGTACGCGCCCTCGGGGTCCTCGTCGATCAGACGGGCCACCATCACCAGGTTCCTGGCGACGTCCTCGGCAAGGGTCTTGGGCAGGCTCAGCAACTCCTGCCGTACGTCCTTGTCGATCTCCTCGCCCGTGACGTCCTCGGGGATGGGCAGCCGCTTGACGGGCTCGCGCTCCCGATCACGGTCACGGTCGTCCCGGCGGTACCCGCCGCCGCGTCGGTCGTCCCTGCGGTCGTCGCGGCGGTCGTCACCACGGCGGTCGTCCCGTCCCCGGAACCCACCGGACCGGCCGCGCTCGTCGTCACGCCGGAAGCCGCGGCCACGGTCGTCCCGGTCCCGGTCCCGGAAGCCTCCACCGCGAGGAGCGTCGCGCCGGTCGTCACGGCGGTCGTCCCGCCGGTCGTCGCGCCTGTCATCGCGCCGGAAGCCACCGTGGTCGCCACGGCCACCGCGGTCGCCGTCCCTGCGGTCGTCCCGCCGGAAGCCTCCGCCACGGCCCTCGTCGCGCCGGTCGTCACGGCGGTCGTCGCGGCGGAAACCCTGCCGGTCGCCATCGCGCCGCTCGTCACGCCTGTCGTCCCGGCGGAAGTCCCGGCGGTCGCTGTCCCTGCTGTCCCTGCGGTCGTCGCGCCGGTCGTCCCTGCGGTCGTCGCGCCGGAACCCACCTCCGCGATTGTCCTCACGCCTGTCGTCGCGCCGGAAGCCTCCGCCGCCGCCACGACTGTCATCGCGCCGGAAACCGCCGGACTTACGGTCGTCGTCCCTGCGGTACCCGCCCCCGCGGTTGTCGTCCCGCTGGAAGCCGCCGCCCTCGTCCCGCCGGAACGACGGCCGCTCGTCGCGCCGTTCGTCCCTCGGGAACCGGCCGCCCGGACGGTCGTCACGACGGAAGCCGGGACGGTCGTTGCGCTCGTCACGACGGAACCCGCCACCACGGCTGTCGCCCCGACTGTCGTCACGTCGGAAGCCGCCACGGTCGTCCCGGCGGTCACCCCGGTCGTCACGACGGAAGGAAGAACGGTCGTCGTCACGACGGGGCGCCGGACGGTCGTCACGGCGGTCGTCACGGCGGAAGGGGGGCCGTCCGCCCTCTCTACGGAAGCCTCCACCGCCACCGCCCCGACTGTCGTCACGTCGGAAGCCACCACGGTCGTCCCGGCGGTCACCCCGGTCGTCACGACGGAAGGAAGAACGGTCGTCGTCACGACGGGGCGCCGGACGGTCGTCCCCACGGTCGTCACGGCGGAATCCACCGCCGCGATTGTCGTCGCGACGGAATCCTCCGCCTCGGTTGTCGTCGCGGCGGAACCCGCCGCCACGGTTGTCGTCACGACGCCCGTAGCCGCCACGATCGCGGTCACGGTCGTCGCGGCGGCCCTCGCCGCCGCCGTCACCGGAGCGTCGGCCACGGTCCCTGTCGTCCCGACGGCCGTATCCACCACGGTCGTTGGGACGACCGCCCGGGCGGCCCGCACCACGGTCCCCACTGTCCCGGCGGCGCTCGTCGCGCCCGGGTCGGTCCTCGGGAGAGTTGGTGGACATGGTGACTCCTGTCTTCGGTACCGCAATCATTCTCGCGCAGCCGACTATCGGACGCGCGTCCTGGAATACAAAAAAGGACCTGTGGTCCCAGCGTGAACGCTGGGACCACAGGTCCTCAAAGATTGTTCGGCGGCGTCCTACTCTCCCACAGGGTCCCCCCTGCAGTACCATCGGCGCTGAAAGGCTTAGCTTCCGGGTTCGGAATGTAACCGGGCGTTTCCCTCACGCTATGACCACCGAAACCCTTTCAGACCCCTGCGAGAAATCAGCAGGGAAAGAACAGGGCAGCGAACAAGCACACTCTTCAATTAAGTAGTGAAACTGTTCAGCCAGCACAACTGTTCGTTGTCTGGGAACTACACAGTGGACGCGAGCAACTGAGGACAAGCCCTCGGCCTATTAGTACCAGTCAACTCCACCCCTTACAGGGCTTCCATATCTGGCCTATCAACCCAGTCGTCTACTGGGAGCCTTACCCTCTCAAGGAGGTGGGAATACTCATCTCGAAGCAGGCTTCCCGCTTAGATGCTTTCAGCGGTTATCCCTCCCGAACGTAGCCAACCAGCCATGCCCTTGGCAGAACAACTGGCACACCAGAGGTTCGTCCGTCCCGGTCCTCTCGTACTAGGGACAGCCCTTCTCAATATTCCTACGCGCACAGCGGATAGGGACCGAACTGTCTCACGACGTTCTAAACCCAGCTCGCGTACCGCTTTAATGGGCGAACAGCCCAACCCTTGGGACCGACTCCAGCCCCAGGATGCGACGAGCCGACATCGAGGTGCCAAACCATCCCGTCGATATGGACTCTTGGGGAAGATCAGCCTGTTATCCCCGGGGTACCTTTTATCCGTTGAGCGACGGCGCTTCCACAAGCCACCGCCGGATCACTAGTCCCGACTTTCGTCCCTGCTCGACCCGTCGGTCTCACAGTCAAGCTCCCTTGTGCACTTACACTCAACACCTGATTACCAACCAGGCTGAGGGAACCTTTGGGCGCCTCCGTTACCCTTTAGGAGGCAACCGCCCCAGTTAAACTACCCATCAGACACTGTCCCTGATCCGGATCACGGACCCAGGTTAGACATCCAGCACGACCAGAGTGGTATTTCAACAACGACTCCCCCTGAACTGGCGTCCAGAGTTCACAGTCTCCCACCTATCCTACACAAGCCGAACCGAACACCAATATCAAACTGTAGTAAAGGTCCCGGGGTCTTTCCGTCCTGCTGCGCGAAACGAGCATCTTTACTCGTAGTGCAATTTCACCGGGCCTATGGTTGAGACAGTCGAGAAGTCGTTACGCCATTCGTGCAGGTCGGAACTTACCCGACAAGGAATTTCGCTACCTTAGGATGGTTATAGTTACCACCGCCGTTTACTGGCGCTTAAGTTCTCAGCTTCGCCACACCGAAATGTGACTAACCGGTCCCCTTAACGTTCCAGCACCGGGCAGGCGTCAGTCCGTATACATCGCCTTACGGCTTCGCACGGACCTGTGTTTTTAGTAAACAGTCGCTTCTCGCTGGTCTCTGCGGCCACCCCCAGCTCAGAGCGCGAAGCTCATCACCAGAAATGGCCCCCCTTCTCCCGAAGTTACGGGGGCATTTTGCCGAGTTCCTTAACCATAGTTCACCCGAACGCCTCGGTATTCTCTACCTGACCACCTGAGTCGGTTTAGGGTACGGGCCGCCATAAAACTCGCTAGAGGCTTTTCTCGACAGCATAGGATCATCCACTTCACCACAATCGGCTCGGCATCAGGTCTCACCCACGTGCCATCCGGATTTACCTAGATGACGGGCTACACCCTTACCCCGGGACAACCACCGCCCGGGATGGACTACCTTCCTGCGTCACCCCATCACTCACCTACTACCAGCTCGGGTCACCGGCTCCACCACTTTCCATTCCCCGAAGGGTCCGGAACGGCTTCACGGGCTTAGCATCACTGGATTCAATGTTTGACGCTCTACAGCGGGTACCGGAATATCAACCGGTTATCCATCGACTACGCCTGTCGGCCTCGCCTTAGGTCCCGACTTACCCTGGGCAGATCAGCTTGACCCAGGAACCCTTAGTCAATCGGCGCAAACGTTTCTCACGTTTGTATCGCTACTCATGCCTGCATTCTCACTCGTGAACCGTCCACCACTGCCTTCCGGCGCGGCTTCACCCGGCACACGACGCTCCCCTACCCATCACAGCCTCCGTTGGGAGTATTGCTGCAATGACACGACTTCGGCGGTACGCTTGAGCCCCGCTACATTGTCGGCGCGGAATCACTTGACCAGTGAGCTATTACGCACTCTTTCAAGGATGGCTGCTTCTAAGCCAACCTCCTGGTTGTCTCTGCGACTCCACATCCTTTCCCACTTAGCGTACGCTTAGGGGCCTTAGTCGATGCTCTGGGCTGTTTCCCTCTCGACCATGGAGCTTATCCCCCACAGTCTCACTGCCGCGCTCTCACTTACCGGCATTCGGAGTTTGGCTAAGGTCAGTAACCCGGTAGGGCCCATCGCCTATCCAGTGCTCTACCTCCGGCAAGAAACACACGACGCTGCACCTAAATGCATTTCGGGGAGAACCAGCTATCACGGAGTTTGATTGGCCTTTCACCCCTAACCACAGGTCATCCCCCAGGTTTTCAACCCTGGTGGGTTCGGTCCTCCACGAAGTCTTACCTCCGCTTCAACCTGCCCATGGCTAGATCACTCCGCTTCGGGTCTTGAGCGCGCTACTAAACCGCCCTATTCGGACTCGCTTTCGCTACGGCTTCCCCACACGGGTTAACCTCGCAACACACCGCAAACTCGCAGGCTCATTCTTCAAAAGGCACGCAGTCACGAGACACACAAAGTGTGTCCGACGCTCCCACGGCTTGTAGGCACACGGTTTCAGGTACTATTTCACTCCCCTCCCGGGGTACTTTTCACCATTCCCTCACGGTACTATCCGCTATCGGTCACCAGGGAATATTTAGGCTTAGCGGGTGGTCCCGCCAGATTCACACGGGATTTCTCGGGCCCCGTGCTACTTGGGTGTCTCTCAAACGAGCCGCTAATGTTTCAGCTACGGGGGTCTTACCCTCTACGCCGGACCTTTCGCATGTCCTTCGCCTACATCAACGGTTTCTGACTCGTCCTGCCGCCGGCAGACGACAGAAGAGAGATCCCACAACACCCCAAGCGCAACCCCTGCCGGGTCTCACACGCTTGAGGTTTAGCCTCATCCAGTTTCGCTCGCCACTACTCCCGGAATCACGGTTGTTTTCTCTTCCTGCGGGTACTGAGATGTTTCACTTCCCCGCGTTCCCTCCACATGCCCTATGTGTTCAGGCAAGGGTGACAGCCCATGACGACTGCC